>DAOVWR010000026.1 GCA_030636545.1 Mycoplasmatota bacterium | reverse complement strand
TTATATTCAATACTTGTTTCAATGGCATTTTCATTACGTGCCCAAGCACGTCTTGAAACTCCGCCCATAACATCAAATAACATAGCTGTTTGTAATATTTCATCTGTATGATGTGATCCGTCAAGTATTAGACCATATCCTCCGTTTATTGCTTTACCAATTCCTACTCCACCACCATTGTGTAGTGATACTAAACTCATTCCACGAGAAGAATTACCTAAAGCTATATGCGTTGCCATATCAGCCATAACATTAGATCCATCTTTAATGTTAGCTGTTTCTCTAAATGGTGAATCAGTTCCACCAGTATCATGATGATCTCTTCCTAGCATGATTGGTCCTACTTCTTTGTTTCTAACCATCTCATTAAACTTAAGAGCTATCTTCAATCTACCATAAGCATCTTGATATAAAATACGCGCTTTTGTGCCAACAACTAACTTATTTTTTTCGGCATCTTTGATCCAGTTATAGTTATCTAAATCTTGGAATCTTCGTTCCTTATCAATTGAAGACATCGCAGCTAAATCTGTTTTTCTTAAGTCTTCATCTTTACCACTTAAGCAAATCCAACGGAACGGTCCATATCCATAATCAAATAATAATGGTCCCATGATATCTTCCACATAACTTGGCCAGATAAATCCATCTAAATCATTAACACCGTTTTGACAGATTTCTTTTACTCCAGCGTCATATATTGCTTTCATAAAACTATTACCATAATCAAAAAAGTATGTTCCCTTTTCAGATATTTCTTTTATAACTTTATAATGTCTTATTAAGCCAATATCAACTAACTCTTTGAATTTGTCTTTATTAGTTTTAAGTAAGTTTGTTCTTTCTTCAAAAGAAATACCAGCCGGAGTATATCCTCCATCATAGACAGCGTGACAACTTGTTTGATCACTTAGTAAATCAATATAGATATTGTTTTTTACTGAGTATTCTAAGATATCAACAATATTTCCATTATAAGCGATTGCGAGTGGCTCTTGTTTCTTTTGATATTCTTTAGCTTTAGCAAATGCTTCTTTTGGAGTATTAGCAATATAGCTAACCCATCCTTGATTATATCTTGTTTCAATTCGAGAATAATCAACTTCAGCGATAATTCCAACTCCACCACTTATTTCAACTGCCTTACCTTGAGCTCCACTCATTCCTCCAAGTCCAGAAGTTACAAATAGTTTACCTGCCAGGTTCTCATTTTCAGGTATTCCTAATTTACTTCTACCAGCATTTAAAAGTGTTGAATATGTTCCATGAACAATTCCTTGAGGACCGATATACATCCATCCTCCAGCTGTCATTTGTCCATAATTTGCGACACCAAGTTGAGCTGCTCTATTATAGTTATCTAAATCATCAAATGCACCAATCATTAATCCATTAGTAATCACTACTCTTGGAGCATTTTTAGGGGCAGAAAATAATCCCATTGGATGTCCTGACATCATTACTAATGTTTGGGTATCATTCATCTCTTCTAAATACTTCTTAACTAAATGATACTGCATCCAGTTTTGCATTACTCTTCCTGTTTCACCATATGTAACTAGTTCATAGGGATATAAAGCTATGTTTAGATCCAAGTTATTATCAATCATAACTTGGAAAGCTTTACCTTCTATAATGTTCCCTTTATACTCATCAATTGGTTTACCATATAGTGAAGTACTAGGTCTAAAGCGATAACCATATATTCTACCTTTAGAAAGTAGTTCATCTAAAAATTCCTTGGCAAGTATTTCATGCCACTCTACAGGAACATAACGAAGGGCATTTCTTAATGCTATTTTTGTTTCATCTTTAGTTAAAGTGAATTCTCTTTTAGGTGCTCTTCTTATTCCTTCTTGAAAAACAGGATAATCAGGTAACTTATTAAAGATATCTTTTAATGTGAATTTAATATTAGGATTCATTACTTATCCTCCTTAAAAATATATGTAAATAACTCATCACTTTCAATCAAATCGTTAGCAGTATGAATATGATGATACATAATCTCATCACTCTTAATAAATGGGATATATTCCCTAATTTTATTATATGCTCTTTGTGTCATTTTACCAAGTGATTGATTACCTCTTAAATCAATTGCTTGGCAAGCTGTGAATATTTCCATCGCAATTACTTGCGTTGTATTCTTTAAAATACTCATTGCTTTCCTAGCCGCAATTGTACCCATCGATACATGATCTTCTTGGTTTGCACTTGAGGGGATACTATCGACACTAGCAGGATGAGCTAATACTTTATTCTCACTAACTAATGAAGCAGCACTATATTGAACAATCATAAATCCCGAATTCATTCCACTACCATTAATTAAGAAAGCAGGCAGTCCATTTGATAATGCTGGATTAACCATTCTTTCTAATCGACGTTCTGAGATACTTGCCATCTCACTAATCGCAATACCTAAATAATCAAAAGGCATGGCAAGTGGCTCACCATGAAAATTACCAGCACTAATTGCTAATCCATCATTTGCAAAAAGGATTGGATTATCAGTAACAGCGTTCATTTCAATTTCGATTTTTTCTTTAACAAACTCTAAGGCATCTAATGTTGCTCCGTGAACTTGTGGTGCACATCTAATAGAATAAGCATCTTGAGTTCTTAAATCTCCTTGTTTTGTGATATTTTTACTACCGGTTAAATATTCTCTTACTTCTTTAGCTGAAGATATTTGTCCAGCATGTCCTCTGACAGTATGAACTCGTTCATCAAAAGCATCGATAATTCCATTTAACGATTCCATCGTTAAAGATAAAGCTATATTAGATAGTTTAGATAATTTAAATGCATCATATAAAGCGATTGCTCCAACGCTTGTCATCGCTTGTGTCCCATTGATTAGACTTAGTCCTTCTTTTGCTTTCAAACCTTCTAGAGGAAGAATTTCAGCCTTTACGAAGGCATCTATTGTATCCATTCTTTTATCTTGATAGTAAACCTCTCCAAGTCCAATAATTGGTAAACTCATATGTGATAAAGGCGCTAAGTCTCCACTAGCCCCTAAGCTTCCTTTTTCGAATACTACTGGGCTAACATCTTTGTTTAACATCTCTACTAATATATCTAAGGTTTCTAGTCTTACTCCACTGTATCCTCTAATCAGTGCATTGATTCTGAGTAACATCATTCCTCTAACTATTTCATCAGAAAAAGGTGATCCCACTCCACAAGCATGACTCATTAAAAGATTCTTTTGAAGTTCACTAACATCTTCTTTTTTAATAGGTACATCAGATAACTTCCCAAATCCAGTATTAATTCCATAAACAATTCTCTCACTCTCAACTACTTCATCAACGAATTGTCTAGCTTTTAATACTAAGACTTTACTTTCTTCACTAATAGCGACTTTTTCCTTAAACCTAGCAACACTCATAAACTTCTCTAAATTTAAATTATTTCCGTTTAATATAATCATCTTAACATCTCCAAACTTTTAGTTACTCTTATTATAGCTTAATATTAATCGAAATGAAAGCCTTTTCTTGTCAATAATGGCTCGGTTTAGCGCTTTACACCACTAAAGCGCTAAAGAGTTTATATAATGAAAAGGAAACTCAAGATTTGAGTTTCCTATAATAATCCAAGGTATTTTTGATAGATATCTTTTAATTTCTCATCCATCTTAATAATGTTAAATGTTTCTTTATCAACACTGATAACTGTTGTATAGCCTGTAGCTTTTAATTCACCAACACTGTTGTGAACTTCGTGGTAATAAGTAATCTTTATTTTAGTAAGTTTATGGAGCTTAGTAGATATCGTTACTTCTTCTCCAAAGCGCATAGCTTTTAAATAAGTACAACTAACATCTCTAACTGGGAATATTATTCCCTCTTCTTCAACTTTGTAATAATCAAATCCTAGTTCTTTTAAAAACGCAGTTCTCCCCTGTTCAAAGAAAGAGAAATAATTAGCGTGATATATAACGCCCATCTGATCACTATCAGAATAACGTAATTGAATCTTTAATTTGTGTGTATTGTTTTTATCTACCATGGTGTATCTACTCCTTTAATAATGGCCTCTTTAACTTCTTTATTTGTTCTCTTATTATATCTATTGTTCATATAAATACCTCTCATTTACATCGTTTTGTAATAGAATTTTTTCATTATTACTTCTAATGAATCTTGATAAATTGGCCTAACAAGTAAATCTCTCTTCGTTATTTCATCGATTAATTTATAGCCGTAGATACCTTTAATATTCAAGATTGATTTTTCAATCTTGAATTCATAGTATTCACTTAAATCAAATTCTTTATTAATTGGTATTCCTCTTATAATCAATTTAGTATCAATGATTATTAAATCAGGGTCTCCTCTACGGTTGCGGATAATGGTTGGTAAAAAGAACAACGGTATAATCAATACGGTTGCGGATAAATAGAAATCCTTATAGCTAATATACACTACTATTGCGGCAATAAACAGTATTGCTACAAAAGGAATCCAGATTCGTTTTTTTGAAGTACTATATCTTTTCATAATTTACTCCTTATAACTTGATATCACTCAAAACACCAAAGTGATCTGATACCTTTTTTTCCTTAAATAATATCTGACTATATTCTACTCGCTTAGAAATAAAGTAATGTTTCATATGGAACAACCTATTTCTGTTTTTTTATAAAAATAAGGGCTATAATAGCCCTTATTATCTGTTAATAATAGAGTTCGGCAATAAATATTTTACGTGGTTTATTCATATCTAATAATAATTGAATATCTTTTAATTTTCTTAATCTAGCTCTTAAGATAGGTCCAGCAATAAAAGGTATTCTTTTCCCTAAACTTCTTGTGTTTACTTCATAGTTAACAACAATATAAAATGTCCCATTATGGTGATCTATTCTATGTACTACACCATTAAATCTTGAATCTTTTAATTTAAAGATTAGTTTTCTAGTCAGAAATACTCTTAAGACTAGTAATGTAATACTTACTAAGAAAGCAGGGATTATTATTTCCATTACGCCTGCTACTCCTGAAAAGATAATTGCGATTAATAGTAAAGTAGTTATTGTTGAGATAAGAAATAACAATGTTGATAAGTAATCATATTTAATTATTTTTGCAATACTAGGTTTCATTTTAGTATCTCCTTATACAATTGATTGGGTAATGTATTTAGAAATCTCTCTGATATCAGATCTTCCTCTAAATTCAAATGTCATCATACCCATACCACTAACGTATATATTAAGTTCTGCGTCCATATCAAATACTCCTGATGTTTCAATTGAATATGCATTAAACTTAGCATATGGAATACTTGTATAATCAACTTTCTTTCCTGTGAATCCTTGAACATTAATAATAATTACTCTTTTAGTTGTGAAGACTATTCCATCTCTTACTGCCTTATATGATCCAAGTACTTCTTCACCTTCAACAATTATGTCAGTTACTTTTTTACTATAACTTTCGTCTTCTTTCATCTTAATATATTTCATATTTGTGAAATCAATCATCTTTATTCCTCCTATTTAATCTTTAGAATATTATATTTTCGATCATCTAATGCCCAATAATCAAATGCATAAATCATATCTGAGAATTTTTCATATCCGTAGTTAATAGTATCAAAATCAGGCAATATACTAATAAGACGTTTCTTAACTTCACCTAAGTTAATTTTCATATCTCCATCGTTAGTTAACTCTTCGATAATGTTTCTGAGGATTCTCAGTAGTTTAGTTTCTTTTCTTAATTTTGATTTAGTAAATTTTTTGGTTGGTGTTACTGCATCTTTATCTTTATATTTTGTTGATAGTGTGTCGTAATAAATATACTCATCACAAGAATTAACAAATGCTTTATTGGATTTATTTTTATCACCAAATCCAATTACCCTTTTGTTTGATTCTTTTAATCTTAATGATAATTTAGTGTAGTCACTATCACTTGATATAATACAGTAGATATCGATATCTCTTTCTGTTAAGATATCCATTGCGTCAATTACTAACGAGATATCTGTTGCGTTTTTATATTTAGAATTAGGTGTTACTTGTACTTCAATAAAAGCTAATTCTTTTAATATTTCACGCCAGTTTTTTAGGAGTGGACTTCCCCAGTCTCCGTATATTCTTCTAATCACAGGATTACCATAACTAGTAACTTTAGTCATTATGTTTTCAATGTGTTTATGTTCGACGTTATCTGCGTCTATTAAAATAGCTATTTTTCTTGTTTCATTACTCATATTTTTCTCCTTAAAATTATCTAATTAATATCATTATAACCTATTTTCTATTTTAAGTGAATATCAAAACTACAATATCCTTCGAAATACTCACTTCTTTCCTAAAAAACTTATTCTTTTAATTCCTTTAAAACTGCGGGGATGTATTTAATTATATCTGTGGCAATAATTGATTCTTCACCTAGTTCTTCGAAGGCTAGTTCTCCCGCCATTGAATGAATCAATACACCTAAGCGACATGCCTCAATTAACTTAGTTCCCTTGCCAATCAAGCTGCCAATAATACCTGAGAGTACGTCACCACTACCTGCGCTTGCCATACCAGGGTTACCATAGTTACTGAAGTACATAGAATTCTTATTAGCGATGATTGTTGTAGTACCTTTAAGAACTACTGATAATCTATATTTTTCAGTTACAGTTTTGATATGTTCTAGAGGATTCTTTTGAATATTAATAGTATCAGTATCGAGTAGCATTGCCATCTCACCATAGTGTGGAGTAATAACTACGTTCTTTAGACTTTTAAATTCATTAAATAACTGTTTTAAATAGTATAAACCATCTGCGTCTATTACCATTGGTACTCCTAGTTTAAGTAAATTTCTTAAGATATCTAAGTTATCTTCATCATTTCTTCCAAGTCCTGGACCAAAGATAATAGTATTCTTTTTATTAGTAAAATCTAATAGTTCAGTACTACTATTATATGTAGAAGTCATGACTTCGGGATAAATATTAAATATATTGTGAAGATACTTTTCTTTATAAGCAATAGATGATAAGCCACTACCAGTTCTTAGAGCTGCGTACGCCGCAAGCAAAGGGGCACCCATCATTCCTTTAGATCCGCCAATAGTTAATAGATTACCATAGTGATATTTATGAGTATTATTAACTCTTTCAGGTAAGGAATTTTGATAATCTTCTTTCTCAAGTAAGAAACGTCTAGATTTACAGACTACTTTTAAAATACCGATATCTAATAGAACTTTGGTTCCATGATAATCAACTGCGTCATTTATTAAATTACCTACTTTATAGTTTTGAACTATTAAGGTATAATCTGCCTTAATAGCTACCTTGGCTATAAGACCATTGTTGGCATTTATTCCTGAAGGGATATCAATACTAACAACATCTACAGAGTTTAAATTAATAAGCTTAATTACATCATAATAAATGCCTTCTACATCTCTTATTAATCCTATGCCAAAGATACCATCAACCAGTAATGTTGATTGTCTTAATAGTTTTGATAACTCTGGTAATTTAGTTTTATTATTAATGAATAAAACATCTACTTTATAGTTAACAATTTCTTTTAACATTATCTTTGATTCTTTTGTTTGAGCTGTTAAATCTCCGAGAATTACAATCTTTACTTTATAACCATTATCTAATAGATTAACTCCAACAACTAATGCATCTCCTCCATTATTCCCTGTCCCTACGACAATCAGAATTTGATCATTTGCTTTATCAATTCCAATGTCTTCAATGACACTTAAATAGATTACACCACCTGCTTGTTTCATTAGGTCTAAAGAAGACATATCTAGCTGTGTACAAGTATACTCATCCATGAATCTCATTTCATTTACATTTACTATCCGATAGTTATTCATAATAAATCACCCCTTATAATTTATTCTCTCTATCTTAATTATACATTTATAGTTCTTTAAAACATAATAGTATCTAAATATGTCCTTTAAAAATGTTTTCAAATGTTATACAAATAAATACATTATTATGATATAATATTGTTATAAGAGGTGAAAGTCCAATGCAAAAAGATAAAAAAATGTATAACAAAAGCAATACAATATGTATTAGACTTAATAGAGATGAACTAGAGAAATTAGAATATATAAGAATTAAGTTTCGACTAAGAGACTATTCTAAAGCGTTAAGAAAACTTATCGATGATGAGTTTAGTCGACATTAACAAACAGTAAAGTAATTTATCCTACTACCACTACCGTTATGGATATGGGTATAAAATGTAGAACAACTAATTTTTTGAATAGCAAAAGAAGCTAGAAATAGCTTCTTTTGTTTACAATA
Organism: Mycoplasmatota bacterium; assembly: GCA_030636545.1. Lineage (GTDB taxonomy): Bacteria > Bacillota_I > Bacilli_A > Izemoplasmatales > Izemoplasmataceae > JAFGXW01. The sequence continues at coordinate 5,498 of DAOVWR010000026.1, read as the reverse complement.
GCAGGGGTGACAAGATTTGAACATACACTAACGGTGTTGGAGACTTAAAGTGTAGCTTTTACTTAAATTTTATTTTCATAACTAAGTTAGGCCCTACCCTTTTTTCTTCGATAAATCCACACTTTAGATGAGTTCTTATGGATGAAATGTTTTTTGTTCTAATAATCGAATAAATTATCTCTATACCAATTTCTTTTGCATAAGCTAAAGTATTATTTAGTATTTTATAACCGTAACCTTTTTGTCTCTCTAGTCTATGTGTTTCTAATCCTTCTATAAAATACTTGTTATCTATTTTCATAAGTCTACCAGCAGAACAAATTCTTTTATCCTTTTTTATAATACAATAAAACATAAAATCTATATTATTTTCGAGGGTTTCAAAATATTCTATATAATCCTTTCGAATCCCCTCTTCTATTTTAGTTAGTTCGTTTTCATTTAATAATTTTGGATTATATCCTCTATCCTCTATAAGTCCTGAATTATAAGTATCGAATAATTTATTTTTAGTAATCTTGTTCATTCTATTGATTTTATCTCTGTTCCAGATCATATAGTTTACATCTCCGGATTTCATTCCAGATTCTGTATCGTCAGTGTTATTAGTAGGTGTCCCCTCATCTAAGAATCCAATACCTGAAGAATATTTTTCCTCTTTCCATATAACATGCCATATATTATTCCCAGTAAATCCACATTTTAAATATAAACCTTGAGGATTTGTAGGATTATCGTAATCACCTGAAACAGTAGCAAACATTGCATCCTTAGGTGCAGTTTTTAATATATGTAATATCAGGTTTTTCCCTAACCCTTTTTTCCTATATTCAGGCAGTACTTGAATCCACTCCAAAATTACTTCATTACAGTTATGATCATAGTCAGCAATACCTAACCCAACATATTCATTACTTTTATCATCTCTTATAAAAATCCATAAATCGTTTAGAAATACTGCTATTTTTGTTAAATTCAATATTTTTTCTTTTGTTACTTTAATATCTGTATATGAATTATTAATTATCCTAACAATAATGGATATATCTTTTTCAATATTTACTTTTACAAACGAGAACCCATTTAAGTTTGTATTTAAAATATCACTCATATTATGAATCAGTCTAAAAAATCTTTGATGATTTCTTGAAACAGCCTTTTTCTCGCTAAAATCCATGTCATTAACTACTCTTGGGTTATTCCTTTTAGGCATGGAAATATACTTATGATATGGTATAGCAAGCGTTCTACATGGGTTATTTAGATATTGTTCTTTAGTAATCAACATATTTCCACCTCCTATTACAATTAATTAAATTTTAACATAAAAAAAGAAGTCAGTAAATGACTTAATAAGTACAGTCCATAATCCGGTATGCACTATTTTAAATAAATAAAAAAGCAGCTCAACCATCTTAACGGATTAGTTGCTTTATCTTCAAAATGACAGGAGTGGCAGAGTTTAAGCCCATACTAACGGGGTGGAGACCGAAATCGCACTACGAAGTACAGGGATATTTATTTTATTATTTGTATATGAGTGTTATAATAAAGATACATTAATAATCTCGGCAATAAAAAAAATTATTGGAGGTATTAATTATGAAAAAGATTGAAAAGATTTATTTTATTTTGACTTATATGTTCTTCATCTATCCACCATTTATTTTCGGGCTTGTACTTATATATCAAAAAAACGAGAATATCGAAGAACATGTTACTAGTTTAATTGTGAACATAATATTAATCGCCGTCATCGCAATAGTGTGTGGTTCACTAATTGCGGCAAAGAAACTTCATATACCTAATAATCTAGAAATCAGATATTTGCTTTTTGGATTCGCAGGAAATATTGTTATGTATTTTTATACATTCCAAAATGGAATGAATATTGACAATATTGTAACAATATATCTTGTATTACTAATTATTCTAGGAGTAGATTATTTATTAATCTCAAAGAAATTCAGAGCAAAGGAACTTTGGATTCTGCTTACATTATTCATAATTGTTGATTATGTTCATCTCCTTATTACCGGTTGTGGTTACGAGGGATCATGGGATTGTAATATAAATCATACTTATGATTGGTTAGCAACCTCTATGTATAGTGTTATATTGATAGCGATTGTAGGATATTATGCATATCGAGCTTATTCATATAAGTTGTTTGATCTGTTTAAAATTCTAAATATTATCTTTGTTATTATTCTTTCTATAATATTCCAAAATGAATATTATATGGAAGGAGATTTCATGTTGACAGTATCAATTCTTCTACCATTCTTCTTAATCGTCGACTTTATAGTTGCTATTGTGAATAAGACGTATACTCACAAGATGTTACTATTCTATATTAGATTACTTACAGTTCTACTGATTTTTTCAGTAGTTGGTATGAATTATTTCTTCTTAGGTAATGTTGATGTTAATATACTTACAATAATGGTCGTTGCTACTTATTCATCTTTAGCAATTAATATCCTAAAGCCGATATTGAAAATCGATGTCAAAGAGGATAAGCCACTGCAAGCATTAAAACAAGTATTTAATAATCTTCATTATACAGAGTGTACTGAAGCACATAAAGAAATGATCAAAGCACAATATAGCACAATGCATTATGATCATATGATATTAGATAATGAAGCTTACTCATTAGTCGCAATCGCTGATGATAAAATTGTTGGTTTCATCTCAACTTACATTAAACACTTCTCTCCTCCTTTAGAAGGAGTAAGTGAAGGTTACATTAACATTCTTGAAGTACATGAAGAATTTAGAAAACAAGGAATTGCATCAAACCTAATCGAAAAAACAGAAAACCACTTTAAGAAGACTATAGTATCACAAATCCGCGGATGGTCTAGTGATGATAAACCAGAAGCAATTAATCTCTGGAATAAATTAAAATATTCTTTATCTCCAACCACTATTTGGATAAAGGATAAAAAAGTAAGTGTTACAGGATATCATTTCATTAAAAAGCTCAAATAAAAAGAAGCCAGCAATGGCTTCTTTACTATATATATGGCTGTGGTGACAGGATTTGACCCTGTACTAATCGTGTTGGAAATCTAAAATGTACTACCCAAAACTCATAAAAACAAATTTGAAAACACTGTATATAATTGCCCATGATATTAAATTGGCAATTGAAACATAGATAGTTAATCTTCTTAATGAAATATTTGTTAAGATATTCTTATACAGCAATATACCTACTATAATTTCAGAAAATAGCATAATTAGAATTGGTAATAATAGGTTTCCAATGAGATAAATTAAGGAAATAAAGATAAAAATGTTTGCCCCTCTTCTTACTCCACAATGAATGTACAAATATAATCTCATATCTTTTTCTACCAATCTAAAAAATATCAATGCTTCACTAGTAAATGGTATTATCATTAGTACTAAAGCCCAAACACCTATTTCAATAAAAGGATCCATCTTGTCAATCTCCAATCAAAAAGTATAAAGAAAAAACAATAACAATGGTAAGTTATTATTTTCCTTTCACCTTACCTTAATTTACATATCTTATAATAACATACATCTGACTGATAGCGTTAAGGAGTTAAGAATGATTTATAATTTGGGGAATTTTATATCTTTAAAAATAACAGGGGTGACAAGATTAAAACCCTGTACTAACGTTGTTGGAGACCTGAAATGCAAAAGATAAGTTTAATATTAAGTTGATTTGTGTAATAATACTACTATAAACTATGAGGTGATTTAATGAAAATTATCAATTTAGAAAAAGATATCTTTATTTACCATTTTGAAATTGGAAAATTCAGTTTAAACATCTTTGTTATTCAACATAAAGATACATGCACAATAATAGAAACTGCATTTGAGAAACAATTTTCTCAAGTAATTGAAGATTTAGAAAAGAAAGGTCTAAAGATTATTAGAGTAATTGGTACTCATTTTCATCCAGATCATATTCATGGATTACCATTAGTTAAAGATGTGGAAATTATCGGTAGTATTCACTCTGAGGAGACACTAAAATACTTCTTTAAGAACTATCACAAATATTTACCAAACAAACTAGTTGAAGATGATTTGACATTCAATTTCGGTAGACATACATTTAATATTGAACTATGCCAAGGCCATTCAATATCTGGATTATTAATAACATTAAATAGCAAGTATTTGTTTGTAGGTGATGAATTGGTTTACGAGAACAATGGTGACTCAGTTATTCCCATTTGTTTTGAAAGAGGACCTGATGTTATGATTGATTCAATCAATAAAATTATGTCTATAATAGATAGCAAAGTAATAGTTCCAACACATGGATTACCCATATATGACAAAGAATTCATTAATAAGGACCTCCACAACAGACTTGCTTATCTGAAATATTTAAGCAAAAAAAGAACAGCAACATATGAAGATTTTGTAAAGGATACAAATATAACATTCAGATGGGGAGATGGAGATGTAAGTTGGGGAGATAGTTACTGGCACTTATATAACCAAATAGGAGATTTAAAATGGGTAGGGGAGCATGGTTTTAAGGCTTCACAATAAAATATAACAATTAAAAAAGAAGCTAGAAATAGCTTCTTTACTTATAAAATGGCAGGGGTGACAGGATTTGAACCTGTACTAACTGTGTTGGAGACCTGAGATGATATTGTTTTACTTATGTTTATCTTCATTTTTTCTGCTTTTTTCGAATTCTAGCCTTTCCAAATATTTATACTCATTACTAAAATTATAGCTTTTCACGAAGAACGATACTGCAATAGCAAATAAAATTCCAAATAAACCAACTAAACATGCAGCAATAATTCCCATTGGTGGATCGGGAATATTGATTGATTCTAGGATAATCAATGGTACTAAAAACAATATTGATGCAGCTATAGCAAAAATTCTGCCATATAAATTGGATTTATCTCTTGCTTGTTTCATTTCTGATATCAAGTTTGTTGAACTATACATTGAATGTGTTCTTCCTAATAATAACTCATCAACTGATATTCTGAATATTTGTGATAATCCAATTAAATTATAAGCATCTGGTAATACTTCTTGATTTTCCCATTTACTAATTGTTTGACGGCTTACATTTAATAATTCTGCTAATTCTTCTTGACTTAGATTTCTATTTTTACGTAAACTCGAAATCCGATTTCCAGTTTTTGCAATCATTATTGCACCTCCTTATGTTTCTATTGTATATACATTACTGATGCATATCTACCAACATATATTAGCATTAGTGTAACTGGTTGTTTACATCAATAGTTTACTACAATCAAGTTATATACACAAAGACCTATGTTGAAAATCAATAATATCTAAATTATAAAAGAAGCCAGTAAATGACTTTTTAATGCGGTCTAAAATTGGGTTCGCACCTTTTTAAGTAAATAAAAAAGCAACTAAACCCTCTTAATGGCTTAGTTGCTCTATCTTTATAGTGGCAGGAGTACAGGATTTGAAGCCGTACAAACGGTGTTGGAGACCTA
>DAOVWR010000133.1 GCA_030636545.1 Mycoplasmatota bacterium | reverse complement strand
TATACAATGTATTACTAACACTAGGAATATCTAGTGTATTCATAATCTTATCAATATTTAAATTTAGAAAACAAGATATTTAGTATTTTGTGATAATTACACTAGGAGGAGTTTTATGAAAGTCTCAGGCAGTAGAGGACGCAGTATTGGTGGTTCAGGATCACGAGGGATATCACGAGGACCATCACGAGGATTTAGATCAAGTAGTGGGTCTCGCTCTTCTGGAGGATTTCGTTCTTCAATGGGATATAGACGACCTAAAGGTTATAGATCTGGATATAATTCACATCATAGTTCATATAGAAGACGATATGGAAATAGTATACTTCCATGGTGGGCAAGAATTATATTTTTCCTTATGCTAATGTTTTTACTAAGTATTGCATGGTAAATAAAAAAACAGACAAAATTAAATTTTGTCTGTTTTTATTTTAGTCTTATTCATTAAACATTTCTATTAATCGATCCATTTTAGAATAACTCATATAACGAGATTCTCTTAATAATTCTTTTCCTTCACTGAATATTAAAACTGTCGGAACACTAAATATCAAGTATTCTCCTCTAAACTTATCAATATCGTCAACATATACTTCATATTTATCAACTTCATGATAATACTGAAGATTTGTTTCTAGTGTTCTAGCAACAGTTTGACATGCCGAACAGCTATGTGTTTTCGCAATAATCATTACTAAATTCTTATTTACTATTTTTTCAATATCATTATAATTCTTAATTACTTGCATAATCTACCTCCAATATTAATATAATCTAACTGTATTATAAGCAAAAAAACCTTCTTTGTCTACTAGACTTCAATAGTTAGTATACAAACTATCTAGGCCGTTGTCAACTGTTTTATTTCTAATTAAAAATCACTATTTATAATATAAGCATATTCCTTGTATGGAATATAACCGAGATGTAATATAAAGGCGAAAGGGTGATTCAATATGAAGAGCTTATTATTTTTGAAAAGCATTAGTAATAATACAAAACTCCGTCTAGTTAGTTTACTATTAGAAAATGAGCTTTGTGTTTGTGAGTTAGAAGAAATTATGAATATAAGACAAGTAAATATTTCTAAGAATCTTATCAGTTTAAAGGATTCAGGAATTGTTGGTGTAAGAAGAGAGAAGCAAAGAGCTTTCTATTTCCTAACAGAAGAATTTACTAGTAACAAATTCTTAATTGAACATATAGTAGAAGTGAAAATGAAAGAAGAAATGTTGATTAATGATCAGCAAGTCTTTCTTAGACATGAAGAAGTTAAAGACCAAAACGTTTATGTTTGTAATGTCTTTAAAAACGAGGTGAATTAAATGATTAAGAAATCAATGAGAGTTGATGGGATGACTTGTGCAATGTGTGCTATGACAATTACCAATACCTTTGAATATCTAGAAGGAATAAGCGCTAAAGTCAATGTCGGAGCAGGAAAAGTACTATTTGAATATGATGAAAAGAAATATAATTTAGTAGAAATTGCGGAGATTGTTAAACAAGCTGGGTATTCGCCGGTACTTGAAGAAACATTAGAAGATAATAAATTATTAAGACTTAAGATGAGAAGAGAGTTATATATATCTATAGCATTTAGTATTCCCTTACTTTGGGCAATGTTTGGACATCTTAAATGGTTTGATTTTATTTATGTTCCTGAATTATTTAAAGATGGAATATTCCAGTTAGGAATATCAGGAGTAGTCCAGTTTTATGTTGGTAAAAGATTTTATTTAGGAGCATATAATAGTATTAGAAAGAAAGTACTTGGTATGGATATCTTAGTTGTTTTAGGAACAACGAGTGCTTATCTATATAGTATGTATTTACTATATGTTCACTTATTTGTAAGTGCACAAATGCATCCAGTATACTATTTTGAAATTAGTGCCTTAATCATTACCATGGTATTAATAGGTAACTATATTGAACATATTGCTAAAGAAAGAACAACTGATGCTTTAGTAGCTCTAGTAAATTTAGGAGCTAAAGAAGCAAGAGTTATCGTCGATGGAATTGAAAAGATGATTAATATTGATGAAGTAGAATTAGGAAATCAAATAATCGTTTTAGCAAATGAAAAGATTCCGGTTGATGGTAAGGTAGTATCGGGTACCAGTTATATTGATGAATCAATGATAACTGGGGAAAGTATTCCAATTAAAAAGAAAAGTGGCTCAGATGTTATTGGAGCAACAATTAACTTAAGGGAAAAACTAATTATTGAAGC
>DAOVWR010000132.1 GCA_030636545.1 Mycoplasmatota bacterium | reverse complement strand
TAAAACATAAAATAAACCTTTTTTATTATCTTCATCATTAATTACACTTGTGAAAGCTTTAATTAATTTTTTGTTATATCTAATAATCCATTTTGGTAATTGGTGTTTAGCTTTACCATATTGTTCACTTCTTGTCATAAAGAAGTCATACATATTAAAGAAGAATAAGAATGTACAAAGCAAAGCAATAAACCAGGTTATTATCGTATTTAGTATATGAGCTTGAGCTGAGAATTTAATTAAGAAATTAAGCATGAATGTACCAATTAAGAAATAAGATACAAACAAGGCAAAGATATAAGTAACACTCACTAGTATTAAAACACGTTTATTATCACTAAATCCGAGTAAACTCACAAATAATAGTAACATCGCAATAGCGCAAGGGTTAAATCCATCTAACAGCCCAGCAAATAACACAACAGCGAATCCGGCAATACCAGTAATATCATCAAATATTTGGCCTTGAATAACTGTCACATCTCTTAAAGGGTCATCACTTAAACTATAGATAGTCCCATCATCTACTGCATCTTGAATATCTTTTAACAATTTAAAATACTGATCCCCTGCGAATATCACCGGAACAGTAGCGTCACTTTGGCTAATTCCATATGCGACATTATAGGCCGCATATAAATCACTTGACTCTTCACTTGTTAAGATGTCATGTATTTCAACTGTAATCCCTAAGTCTTGGATCTTTTTAATATAGTCATCATCTTCGTTGTATACTCCACTAGGTCCATTAGGATAGCCAATAAGTTCATTACACACTAAACAAGTAGCTTCTTTAAAGTAAATTACTTTTCTTTCGGCTGTATTTATAGGTGATTTAGTCACCGTTATTGAAAATAAAATAAACAATATTGCGGTAATAATTAATTTAGTCTTTTTCATAGTAAGCACTTCTTTCTGGATGATACATATATTTTATCATATTAATTATAAGTTTTATACTAATTACTGTCAAACAAATCTATAATATTTAGAGTTAATCCACAAGTTATTTTACTTGAAACAAATACGCTAAACCTATATACTATTATTATGGTGATAAAATGAAAGAAAAAGTCATAAACGCAGTATATGATTTAGTCGATGAAATTAAAGAAGACAAAGCATATACAAGATTGTTAGAACTAAAGAAACTAATGGACACAAATAGTATTATTACTAATCTAATCCAAGAATTTAATGATGCTAAAATCAAATATAATGAAGTATCTCAATATGGTAAACACCATCCTGATTTAAGGGAAGTCCAATTAGCTTTAGCGAAAACTAAGGAAGCATTATTCACTAACGAGGTAGTTAGTGAATATAAGCAACTAGAAAAAGAAATCCAAAAAAAATTAGATAACATCTCACGAAAAATCGCACAGAGTGTATCACCTAAAATTAAACATCCTAATGAGATGGGTCTAATAAACAAACACTAAAGGAGTAATAAACATGGTTGATAGAACAAGCCTCGTGGTTTATTTTAGAAATCCAAAAGCAGTTAAACATATCGCTAGTTTTGGAGAAATAAAATACTACACAAAAAAAGGAAAATACGCAATACTCTACTTAAATAGAGAAGATATTGAAAAAGTAACCGGAGAATTAAAGAAGATAAAACTAGTTAGAAAAGTAGAACCAACATTATTTGAAAATGATGAATATCAGTTAGAATTTGATGTCAAGTAAAAATACTTGACAACCAATCATTGTAATGATATACTTTGAGAGGTTAAAAAAATTCCAAGGAGGAAACAGACAATGGCAGTTAAACTTAGATTACAAAGACACGGTTCAAAAAAACGTCCTTTCTATAGAATAGTCGCAGCTGACTCAAGAAGTCCTAGAGATGGTAGATACTTAGAAATAGTCGGTACTTACGATCCAACTAAAGATCCAGTAGCAGTTAAGATTGATGAAGAGAAAGCTAATAAATGGTTAAGTGTAGGAGCACAACCTACCGATACAGTTAAAAACCTTTTTACAAGAGCTAACATCACATCAAAAAAAGAAAACAAATAGGTAAATATAATGGCAGTTAATTATGAAAAATTAATTCACGACTTAGTTCAGCCATTAGTTATGCATCCTGAAGACTTAATGGTTAAAAAGTTTTCAGAAGAGGATAATCTACTTATTATCCAAATTATTGTTAATCAAGATGATCTTGGTAGAGTAATTGGGAAGAACGGACGAATTGCAAATGCAATCAGAACAATCGCATATGCAAGTGCTTCAAGAGAGCGCAAGAAAATATC
>DAOVWR010000046.1 GCA_030636545.1 Mycoplasmatota bacterium | reverse complement strand
GATCAATCTTATATTTTTCACTATTAGACGTAACATATGATAAAACAACTTCTGCTTACTCTTTCATAACGTCTCCTAGCTTACCAGTTAAAACAAGTTTTCCTTTACCTTTATAATAAGTAACTTCCACAGGTAAAGTATCTCCACCAAATTGTGTATAAGCAAGTCCAGTTACGACACCTATTTGGTCTTCTGTTTCACTTTTTGTATTTGAGAAACGTGGTTTTCCTAAGAAATCAACTACTGTATCTTTTGTAATAGCTACATTACCTTTTTTATCGCCAAGAATAATCTTAATTGATTTTCTTATTAAAGTTCCAAAGATTCTATCTAACTGTCTTACTCCAGCTTCTCTTGTATAAGATCTGATTAATTCCATTATCGCATCATCTGTGATTGAGAATTTTTTATGGTCTAAACCATGAGTATCAAGTTGTTTCTTAAGTAAATGTTCAATTGCAATATTAAATTTTTCAATTTCTGTATAACTTGATAATTCAATTATTTCCATTCTATCGCGAAGTGGTGCGGGAATATTTCCTAAATAATTGGCTGTAGCGATAAACAATACTTGTGATAAATCATATTGTTCTTCTAAGTAATGATCTGAGAATTTAGCATTTTGTTCTGGGTCTAACACTTCCAGTAATGCCGCACTAGGGTCACCCTTATAATCGCTTCCTAGTTTATCTACTTCATCAAGTAAGAAAACAGGATTAATTACTTTTGATTTTTTGATTCCTTGTAGTATTCTACCAGGTAAAGCTCCTAGGTATGTTCTTCTATGTCCTCTTATCTCGGCTTCATCTTTAATTCCACCAAGCGATTGTTTAACAAAATTTCTACCTAAAGCAAGGGCAATACTTTGTGCTAATGTTGTTTTACCTACACCAGGTGGCCCAACTAAACAAAGAATTGTTTGCGGGTTTTTACCTGTTAAGATTTTAACAGCTAAATACTCAATAATTCTCTCTTTAACTTTTTCAAGTCCAAAGTGAGTTGAATCAAGTGCTTCTTCAGCTACTTTAATATCTTTAACATCAGTAGTTACTTCATGCCATGGTAAATCAACTAAGAAATCAAGATATGTTCTAATAACTCCTGATTCACCTGAAGCTGCTGGAAGAGATTGATAGCGAGATAATTCATACATCGCTTTTTCTTCAATATGCTTCGGCATCTTTTTAGCTAATATTTTAGTTTTTAATTCTTCAATATCGCTTTCTTTTTTAACTTTATCGCCCAATTCTTCTTGAATTGCGCGCATTTTTTCTCTTAAATAGTATTCTTTTTGATTTTCATCAATATTCTTTTTAACTGTTTTATTAATTTCAGCTTCAATTGTGTGCATATATTTTTCTTTTTCAATATCAGCAAGTAAATAAGTTAATCTCTCATTTAAAGAAGCTGTTTTAATATATTTAAATTTTAGGTTTTCACTAATCTTCAAACTATCCGTAACAACATCACATAAACGATCACTAGAAACACCTTTTTGAATCGACTCTAAACTAAGTTTAGGGTTCTTTAAAATTGTTTTACTATTTTCTAATACTTGCTTTGCAAGCATTCTTACTAATGCTAATTCTTGATCAATGTCTTCTTGAATCGTCGGCATTGTGTTAAATCTAGTTAGGAAGAATGGAATTGTTTTTTCGATATTAATTATTTTCGAGCGCACGATTGGATCAAATTTAACTTTAAAATTACCATTTGGTAATTTAATCTTTATCCCAATTTTCGCTACAACACCATACTCTAATACATTTTCAGGTGTTGGTTTATCATGCATTGGATTTTCTTGTATTAATAATAATACATAACCTCCAAAGTTCTTTTCAGCTTCAAGTAGTGCGTTTCTTGAGACAATACGTCCTACTTCAATACGAAGATCTGTATGAGGAAAAGGCGCAATTCCACGAATTGCGATACTTGGTAATAATCCTTCTGTCAATACGTTTCCTGAGTACATAAAATCACCTCTTCTTAATTCATCTTGTATATATTTATTATACATTTATTTTTAATTTAATACAATATTAAAGCAATATGAATAACTTATAATATTGAGTGCTTATTATAGCTTAATACCTTAAATAAAGATAGTGATATGAATTGAAATTACTATTTTACAAATTTGTAAATTGCTTTAGCAACTCCGTCATTATCGTTAGTATCAGTTATATAATTGGCAACTTCCTTTAATTCTTCTTCGGCATTACCCATCGCAACACCAAGTCCAGCATAAGTAATCATTGACATATCGTTAAGTTGATCACCAAAGGCAATTATTTCATCTTGATTTATTCCAAAATGATTCGCTAGTTTTTTAACTGCTATTCCTTTTGAATTATTTAGTGGAGAGATATCCATAGCTCCCATCCAACTTTGCGTAAATTCAATCCCTTCAATTTTCGAAACCTTTTTAATAAGTTCTTGATATTTAACAGGATCTTTTTCAAGAACTAAAATTTTATTAGGAATAAAAGTTTTAATAAAACTATGGTCTTCTGTTTCTATTAAATTACCTTTTTCCTTTTCACCAAGCATTTTATTGATTTCTTTAAACCATCTTGCTCGAGGGTTATCTTTTGTGATTATTGCGTCTCTTGTATAAACTAGATAATCGTGATTACCTTCTTCACACATATCAATTATTTCACTTACTTTGTCTTTTTCTAATGTGCTTTCATATAATACATCGTCTTTGAAAGGATGCGATATCACGCTACCATTACAAGAGATTACATAATCATCTACTTCTAGATCATACATATATTTTTTAAGAAGTTCACTAGGTCTTCCTGTGGCAATAATTGTTTTGACACCAATACTTCTTAAATATTTAATTGCTTTTAAGTTTTCAGTAGTAACTAAGTGGTTACTATTTAGGACTGTTCCGTCCATATCAAATACTGCAAGTTTATACATATTCTTTCTCCTAAATATTAAGTCATCAACATATTTTACCATAAAAAAACATCACTTGCGTGATGTTTTGAAATTTATTTTATAATTAAGCTATCTACTAAAAAATCCAATGCTTTCTTGTATTCTACTTCTGATGAAACTGCTTCATCGTTAACAGCTACTTTAACTTGGTTAATGTCCATCTTGTATTGAGCAGCTATTTCTTCGTATTTAGCATCTTTTTCTTCTTGTGTAGCAGCGATTTCTTCTTCTTTAGAAATTGCTTGAACTACAATTCTAGTAGCAATTGATTTTTCAGCATCTTTTAATAAATTCTTTTCAAAATCTTCTTTTGAAATTCCTGAATATTGTAAGTATGTATCTAAATCAAGATTATATTGTTTAGCTTGTTGTGTAACGTTATCTACTAAACGATTTTTTTCTTCTTCAATCATTTCTTCCGCGATTTCATAAGTTGCATTTTCAACTGCCATGTTCACAGCGAAATCAATTCTTGAGTTTTTATTTTTTAAGATAAGTTGGTCTTTTAGTTTAGTTAAAGCATCTTCTTTTAATTCTTCAACAGTATTGATTCCTTCTTTATCTAAATCTTTAACGAATTCATCATTTAACTCAGGCAATTCTTTTCTTTTCATTTCGTGAAGTTTTACTTTGAAGATAGCGTCTTGTCCTTTAAGATTCTCTGCTTGGTAATCTTCAGGAAATTTAATATCTAAGTTTCTTTCTTCTTCAAGTTTCATACCTAGCATTTTTTCTTCAAATCCAGGAATAAATTGTCCACTACCAATTAATAATTCATAGTTCTCTGCTTTTCCACCATCGAAAGTCACACCATCAACCGATCCTTCAAAATCGAAAATTGCAGTGTCACCATTTTCTAATGTTCCTTCTTCTTTAAGAATTAGTTCAGCATTTTGTTCCAACAGTTTGTTAACTTCAACATCAACTGCTTGTGGTAATACTTCATCACTTAAGTTTTCGAACTCTAAGTCTTTGTATTCTCCTAAAGTAACAACAGGTTCAACAGCTACTTCCGCAACATATTTGAATCCTTTTCCCTTTTCTACTTTAGTTACATCAAGATCGATTTTAGGTTGTGCAACAACTAAAATTTTCTCCTCTGTCACTGCTTCTACATATGTTTCTTGAATACAATGATTAATTGCTTCTTCGTACAATGATTCAACACCGTAATGTTGTTCAAATATTGATCTAGTTACTTTCCCTTTTCTAAATCCTTTAACTTCTACATCTTCTTTAACAGCGTTAAATGCATGGTCTAATCCATGTTCAAATAACTCTTTTGAAACTTCTATTTCGATTCTAACTTTAGAACCCGATAATTTATCTACTTTTGCCAATTTTATTTCCTCCTAATATTACAAAATTACAAAAACTATTATAACATACTAATATTATTTGTAAACTAAATAACTATATCTTTCTTAACTTATCTAAGATTTCGACCATTGCCCAAGTATCTTGTTGGCAATATAGTCTTAAGTTACTTCTTGTGACTTCTAATTCTGCTGCATTTAAGTTTTTAAATCCAGCATATGCATAAACTGCTTCCATTCCGTTACCTACCGCCATATCAGTATATGATAAATCACTAAAAACAGGCAATACTTTCTTAATACTAAATGAGCCTTCTAAATCTTCATGATAATAATTAATTGTTTTAGCACGATCAGTATCAAACCCTAAAGCTTCAAAGAGTTTTGTGTTTGTTTTTACAATGTGTAATAAATCAAATAATCGGTCATTTATACTGAGTAATTTTTCACTGTATTTTGGATACATTACAGCAAGTTCTTTTATTCTTGTTTTTTCAAACGCTTCATTATAAACAAGTACACTGCCTGTATCATCTTTGATATAGTCACATAGTTTTTCAACAAGTTCTAATCTTTGATCTGATGAATCACTTGCGAGAAACTCAAGATGGTCATTTTCTTTATCACAGATACCGGGAACTCTTTCAATATGTAAACTAAACTGGAAAAGACTTTGCGTATATGGTTTTTCGCCTAAGAACCTTGGTAAAGGACATGGAAAACTTTCAAAATCGAGATGATAGATTGGGTACTGTATTACATCAATTGCTGAACGTATTTTTCCTTCATCTAAATGGATTTTTTTAGTTTGAGCAACATATCTTTGGATTCTATTGTTTTTTCTATTGAGCCAAGCATCAGGAATATCTTCCATTGATTTATAGCCTTCATTTACTAAATCAAGGTAGTCATGTTTAATCCCACTTGGATCTTTAAATCCGTGATGTTTATCCATATACATTAAGATACTGTTTTTCTTTGGAAACATATCGTAACATAAATCTTTATAAATACATTCACGCATCTTTTTAAGTTGACAATGTTTTCCAAGTCTAACGCGAGATTCATCATCATTAATAATTCTTTCCATAACTTTATCAATATCTCGTTCAATCTTTCCTTGCATCTCTTTAGTAATTGTTGTTAGGTCAACAAAACGGATAATATCGTTTGTATATAGCGGCTCATCCCCATCATATTGACCATCAAATACGTATTCATGATTTAAAACAGCTAAATAATATTTAGCGTCTTTTGTTTTACCTTCAATAACAAATCTTTGGAAAGCTAGGTCATAGACATAGACTCCACTTCCTTCTAAACGATCAAAGAGTTTTTTTCTTTGTTTAAGATATTTTTTATTTGAAAGCAAACTCGGGTTGTGTTCTTCATTTAATCTTAGGATATCATCATCACCTAGATAAAATAAGTCATATCTAATTTTATCTTCAGTATATCCTAATTTCATAAACTTATTAGATGTCGTTGCTTTTGCTTCAATAATATTAATCTTATCATTATTAGTATTATAGATATCGACATAACACATCAAATTGAAATTACTAAAATCTCTTAGGAATAGCTTTTGCGTTCCATATTCTGTTCCATACTTAGTTTCTTCACCAAACATATGTATTACTTTATTAGCCGCTAAAACCTCTACCTTAGTGAAATAAGGCATCATTACTTCTAAATGAGTAAGGTCGGGCTCTAAAAAGTCATCTTCATGTACTGAATCGCTAGTATTTTCGAGTGAATCAAGTAAATCGTAATAGCGATCCATCAAAGCATCGTCTAAATCACGACGTTTATGAATATTATTTAATGCCGGGAATCTATTACATCTAATATATTCCATAAACTTACTTTTTGTGATGTTCATGTTTGACATATCTTTTCCCCCTAAATACTATTAATAAATCCTAGAAACTCCCTATTGTGGATAACTGGTCCAAATTCATGAATCGTTTCATAATTTTCAAATATATCGAGTACTTCTTCTAATGTTTTCCAATGTGTTTCTAAGCCTACTTCAATTTCTTCTTCTGTGAGATTAGTTTCATATTTATCACTTACAAAATCGCAAAGGAAATAATGATTTGTCCAAACCGATTCTGCGAAGTATTCAGTTATTGACACTTTTAATTCTAATACTTTAACATCAATTCCTGTTTCTTCTAATACTTCTCTTTTTACGCAATCTTCTAATGTCTCAGATTCTTCTACTCCTCCACCAGGAAAAGTGAAAATCTCCGTTGTTGGAACGCGGACCATTAAATATAGATCATCTTTTTTAATAATTCCTCTGCATCCCACTCTGTGATTACTTAAATCACAATCTTCCTTTGTTAAATCATCTGCGAATATTTCAATCTTCATAATTCTAATACCTCTTTTAAAAAATGCAGTCTAATCTGCATTTTTTATCATTTCTTCAATTTTTTCTTGGAGTTTGTTAACACTGAAAGGCTTTAATATATAATTATTTGCCCCCATACTAATGGCACCAATTACTTCTTCTTTGTTTTCAATTCTTATTAAAATAAGACATAATGCATTCGCTAATTTGGGATCTTCCTTAATTCTTCTCAAGGTTTCCTTGCCACTCATTGCTGGCATATTCCAGTCAACAATAATCATTCCTAGATTATCAATTGAAGGAGCAAGGGTTAAGCCTATTAGACCATTTTCAGCTTCATAGAAACCGTAATTTAAGTCTAATACACAGTCTTTAATAACTTGTCTGATCGTTTTTGAATTATCAATACACAGAATATTAACCATCATTGTCCTCCTTAAAATTTATCAGTCTCATCTTTCAAAAGTTTTATCTTTTTCTTATTAACTAGATGTTCAGTTACGTTTTTAATGATGTACTTTTGCAGTTCATCACTTAATTCTCTCTTAGCTAACAACATTCCTTTATACTTACTAAAATGCATAAAGAAATAATCTTTTGTTTCTTTGAAACTATAAAATTCATTCCAAGGTTTAAGTAACTCACCATTACTATTTAAATAAGTTAATCCATTTTCATTTATTAAGAAATTAATTTTCATTAAGTCTTTATTTTTCTCATAAGCTCTCCCTGCTCCTACTCTTGTGAATAGCAAAAAAGCTCCTAAAAAGATAATCACTCCTAGTCCTAAATAGAAGAACGTATAATCTCCTCCTGTAACCAATGGGGTAATTGTTAAGTATCCAATACTTATCGTAAATAAGATAATATTTGAAGGTTTAAAAACACTTACCTTCATATGGTTCATTGCAAAAGCAATATAGTCCTCTTTTGTCCATTCTTGTGTAAATTTATATTCCATTGTAATTCTCCTCTCATCTTCATAAGTATTTTATCATAGATTGAGTCTTTTTTTAACTGTATTGTTTAGACATTAAGATTAATCTGTAATTGGCTCAGTTCCAAATACCAAAATATCGGATAATTCACTTATTTCTATATAATCATTTTCTAACCCAAACACTAAAGAGTATTCTTCAAATCCTCTTTTAATAATATATCTGTCACTAATAAGACAATAGAAGAAATAGTTATTATCATCATCAGAATAAAAAACCTCTATTTGTTCTAAACAAGCATCTTCTTCATGATAATAGACAGTCCATTCTTCTGCTCTTCCAACTTTTTCATAGCCTCTTAGTTGCATTTGGAAGACACTTAAAAGGAATATTGTCAGTGCGATAATAAATGTAACTCCGATGCGTAATCCTTTCATATATCCGTGCCCCTTTAATACCAATTTTGTTTCAATAGTATTATAACAACATTAAACTGATAAGTAAATTCTAAAATTTATTAATAATAAGTCAATAATACAGATAAAAGCCTTTAAGGCGTCGGTAATCATATGAAAAAAAGACCCAATAAATTAGGTCTTTGCATGCAATGGTATTCATGGAGGAATTCGAACCCCCGATCGACGCCCTAGAATGTTTCTAGCATAATTTTATTTTATATGACAACACATTTATTAATCAAAGGTTCAGTACCTGGACCTAAAAAAGGGTTGTAGTAGAAGACACGTGGTGTCAAAACTAGTATAAATTGACCCTTTAAACTCAGTTACCCACGTATTAGATAAACGTAAAAATCGCCAAATAGTAAACCATAAGTAACATGATCTGAATCCGCACCAGTTAGTAAATCATAAAATGGTTCTCCAGCGTTATTTAATAAATTTCTTCTAGTTAAAGCAACATCGTCTAATATATCCTTTGGAACTTCTGTACCGATTGTATGAGTAGTTACCCCATTACGGTCCATGGCGTAATAGATACCACCTACTTTATATATTGCATAATCACCATCGTATGGTAATAATATTGTATATGCCTCATACAGCAATTCACCTTCGTAATTCATAAATTGCTTTGTCCCATCAAAATGAGTAACAATAAATGGTGAATTGTAATGCCAAGTAATTTCATCGTAATAAGCAGCACTTAACATTTCGCCATCAATATTTTTTAAAGCCATATCATAAGAAGTATCATACGAAATATAAACATCATTATATAAAGTAGTAATATCAGAAGATTCATATACTATCTCTCCACTTGTATTTATTAAAATATTATTTGTATTATATCCAGTTATTAATAATAATCCATCATAAAATTCCGTTCTAGGATCATAATAAGTAAATGTACGATAATTAAATAAGAATATACCATCACTAT
>DAOVWR010000029.1 GCA_030636545.1 Mycoplasmatota bacterium | reverse complement strand
GCACCACCTGTTGAGGTGATTGGATTCACAATAGTGACAGAAGAAAAAAATCAAATCCTAGTAGTAACGGAAAATGGTTACGGTAAGAGAACTATTGTTAATGAATATAGACAACAAAACCGTGGTGGAAAAGGTGTTAAAACACTTAATATTACTGAGAAAAATGGACAACTTGCTAAGATGAGAAGTGTTATTGGTAATGAAGACTTAATTATAACTACAACAAAAGGTATGATTATAAGAGTTCCAATCGAACAAATAGCAACATCTAAAAGATCTACACAAGGAGTTCGTTTAATTAAATTGAACGAGGGACATAAAGTAGCTACAATAGCGATTGTTCCTAAAACTGAAGAAGAAACTTTTGAAGAAGAAAATGTAAAAGAATTGGAAAAAGTAAAAATGACAGAAACAGTAGAAAAGGTAGAAAACATAGTTTCTACTGAAAAAGCAACTACAGAAGAATAATATTACACTAAAACAGATACAAAATTGTATCTGTTTTTATTTGCACCTAAGTAATTGACAAAAACTAGTAATTTTGTTATTATCAAGTCAAGAAAAGCGCTGATGAGGCTAAGTATTACAATGATTTTCCAAAGAGAGTTAGTGGCGGTGAAAACTAATAAAATAATTGTAAGAAATCTACCCTCGGAGTGGGATTAATTATCCCCGGGTTGTTCCCGTTAAAAAACACTCAAGATAGGGGGAAACCCCTAAATAAGGTGGTACCGCGAAATCAAGTCGCCCTTAAATTTAGGGTGATTTTTATATTTTAAAGGAGGAATTATAGATGTTAGATATCAAAAAAATCAGAGAAAATACAGAGTATTATATTGAATTACTTAATAGAAGAGATGGAGATTTTTCCTATCTACACACTATTGTTAAGAAAGATGAGCGAAGAAGAGAGATAATTAATGAAGTAGAGAAAATTAAAGCTTTGAGAAATGAAACCAGTAAAAAAATTGGTCTTTATAAGCGAGAAGGAAAAGATGTTTCAGAGATATTAAAGAAAGTAGAAAATATTGGAACTGAAATAAAGGAATTTGAAATAGAATTAAGAGAAATTGAAGAATATATTAAAATAAAACTACTTGAAACTCCTAATATTCCTAATGAAGAAGTACCTATTGGAATAGATGATACAGAAAATTTAGAAGTTAAAGTAGTTGGTGACATACCGAAATTTAATTTTGAACCACTACCTCATTGGGAATTAGCTACTAAACTAGATATTTTAGACTTTGAAAGAGCTAGTAAAATATCGGGAAGTCGCTTTGTTATCTACAAAGGACTAGGAGCTAGACTTGAAAGAGCACTCATAAATTTCATGACAGATTTACATGTATTTGAACATGGGTATAAAGAAACTATTCCACCATATATTGTTAATAAAGATTCAATGTATGCATCAGGACAATTTCCTAAATTTGAAGATGATGCATTTAAACTAGTAGATAAAAGAGATTTATATCTTAACCCTACTGCCGAAGTACCAACAATTAACTACCATCGTGATGAAATGTTGAATATAGAGGAACTTCCAATTAAATATTGTGCCTTTACGACTGCTTTTAGACAAGAATCAGGTAGTGCTGGTCGTGACACAAGAGGAATTATTAGATTACATCAATTTAATAAAGTAGAATTAATAAAATTTACTAAACCAGAAGATTCGTATAAAGAATTAGATTCAATGCTAATGCATAGTGAAAAAGTCTTACAATTACTTAATTTACCATATCGTGTAGTTGTACTTTGCACAGGTGATTTAGGTTTCTCTATGCGAAAAACATATGATATCGAAGTTTGGTTACCTTCATACAACACTTATCGTGAAATAAGTAGTGTTTCAAATGCAGAAGATTATCAAGCAAGAAGAGGAAACATTAAATTTAAAAGATCTAAAGATTCAAAACCAGAATATGTACACACATTAAATGGATCAGGACTGGCGGTAGGAAGAACTGTTGTTGCAATATTAGAAAACTTCCAACAAAATGATGGTACAATAATAATACCGGAAGTTTTAGTACCTTACATGAGAACAAATGTAATTAAATAGGAGGACATATGACTGATATCAAAGAACAAAAGGAATTTAACTTATTAGAAGAAAAAAAGAATATTGTTATCACAAACAATTTAAAACATTCAATCGTAAAAGAACTTGATAAATTACTAGATGGAAAATTAAAAGAACTGACTACAGAGCCGTTTACTACTATTCATACACTTGGGAAATTAGTTGCTAAAAAAGTATGTGTTGTAAATTTTGAAGCTTTAAATGACTTAAAAAAGAGAAAGAAAATATACAAGAATATCACTGAATTAAAAGGTGATAACTGTATAATAGTGGATTCATTTGAAAATGATTCATATTTAGAAATTATGCAGGACTTATCAGAGAAAATTCTTACTGATAACTACGTATTCAATAAATTTAAATCAAAAAAAGAAGAAAAAAATAAAGACTTCTATTATTATGGAGAAACAGCTATATATGATGTTGTAAAAAAAGGATTTATTTATGGAGATTGTATGAATCACGCTCGTGATTTAGTAAATACACCATATAATTATCTTAATGCAGCTGATTTAGCTAACTATGCTAAAGAATTAGAAAGATATGAAAATATCAAAGTAACTATTTACAACAAATCAGAGATAGAAGATATGAATATGGGAGCTTATTTAGGAGTTAATAAAGGAAGTACTGATGAACCTAAGTTAATTCTTGTTAAATATCAAGGAAAAGAAACATTTGAAGACCCAACTGCATTAGTAGGAAAAGGTGTTATGTATGATACAGGTGGATATTCACTAAAAACACCACAAGGTATGCCTGGAATGAAAGTTGATATGGCTGGTTCTGCTGCTGTTTTAGGTTCTATTGAAGCAATTGCCAGACTTAAATTAAAAGCTAATGTAATGGCAATCGTAGCTGCTACAGATAACAGAATAGGAGATGGAGCTATTGTTCCTGATGATATTTTAACTGCAGCAAGTGGAAAAACAATTGAAATTATATCAACAGATGCAGAGGGACGTCTTACTTTAGCTGATGCTGTTTGGTTTGCTCAAAAAGAAGGAGCAAAAAAAGTTATTGATACAGCAACATTAACTGGAGCTATGGTTGCTGCACTTGGACATGAATTTACTGGAGCTTTTACAAATGATAATGATTTCTTAAAAGAACTAATGGATGCAAGTGTAAAAACTAAAGAAAAAGTATGGGAAATGCCTATATCTAGCGGTTACAGAAAGTTGATAAAAAGCAAGGTTGCTGATATTAAAAATACTGGTGGAAGACTTGCCGGGGCTAGTACTGCTGCTGCATTTATTGAAGAATTTATAGAAAAAGATACTAAATGGATTCATCTTGATATTGCTGGTACTGCTTCTTTAGAGAAGTTAGGGGCTACCGGGGTTATGGTTAAGACGTTTACAGAATTATTTTACTAATAAAAAAAGGATTCCAATTGGAATCCTTTTATAATTCATTTTTAATTAAGTCAACGAGGTTATTAAAATATGCAGGTTCGAATTTACCATAGTTATTTACTGTAGATAACTCCATTCCATCATTTTCGTATCTTGGAATTAAGTGAACATGAAAGTGGAAAACACTTTGGTGAGGCTGATCATTGTTGTTAATCAAATTAAGTCCAATAGGATTAAAGGCTTTTTTAAGGGCGCTAGCTATTTTAGGGACTACCTTAAAAACGTCAATTATTGTTTTTTCATCTAAATCATAGATATTTCTAACATGTTTTTTGGGAATAATAAGGGTATGACCCTTTGTTCCATGTGTTATGTCTAAAAAAGCTAGTACATTCTCATCTTCATAAATTTTGTGAGAAGGTATCTCACCATTAACAATTTTACAAAATATACAATCCATATTTTCACTCCTCATCTATAAGTTTTATAATCCGATAAATATCTTTCATATCTTTTAACATAAAATCAGGGGTAACTTCCATTAGATGATCTTTACCTTTTAAACACCATTCAACTCCAGCACTATAAATTTTAGCATTTTTACCAGCCATAATATCACCTTGGTTATCACCAATCATAATTGCCTTATTGTATGAAGGGAAACGGCTTAAGGCAGTAATTATTGGTTCCTTGTTTGGTTTAGGATTTTTGACATCATCTAATGCCACAAAGACACTAAAATACTTTTCTAATCCATAAAAAGTAAAACTCGGCCAAGCAGCAATTTTGAATTTAGATGTAACTATTCCTAGATTATATCCTAGCTCATATAATTCTTTAACTACCTCTTCTACTTGAGGATATATTTCGAAATTACCAACTTCATATTCAACATAAAATTCACGATAAGAAGCTATTAATTCCTCAACTAATAATGGATCATCAGTATAACTTCCATATGTTTCATGTAGTGTCGGACCAATAAAAGTCATTATTTTCTCTCTTGATAGAAACAAATTCGGAAAATGTCTTTTAAAACTTGAAATAAAACTTCTTATAATAATTTCATTTGTGTTAATCAATGTTCCATCTAAATCGAACAATATTGTGTCTAATTTTCTCATAAAATCACCTAGAATAATTCTAACATATTCTGGAAAAAATTGAAATCTATATGAAAAGAATTGAAAAATCACTGAAATGATGTAAACTATTAGATGTTAGGAGTGGTAATATGTCAAATATAATTGAAGATTTAAAACAAAAAATTTACGGAAAAGGGCTAAAAATAGTATTTCCTGAATCTCATGATGAAAGAATATTAGAAGCAGCCTTAAGACTTTGTAAAGAAGAGTTAATACAACCAGTATTGATTGGAAATATTAAAGACATTCCTAAGAAGTATGATGTTTCACAATGCATAATGATTAATCCTACAGAATACAAAGATTTTGATAAAATGGTAAACAGCTTTGTTGAGCGTAGAAAAGGTAAAACAACTATTGAAGAAGCAAAAAAGCTATTGCTTACTGAAAACTATTTTGGAACAATGTTAGTATATATGAATGAAGTTGATGGGTTAGTAAGCGGAGCAACTCGTTCTACTGGAGAAACCGTCAGACCAGCTCTCCAAATCATTAAGACTAAACCAGGGACATCAAGAACATTTGGTTATTTCTTAATGAGAAGAGGGACAGATAAATATATCTTTGCTGATTGTGCTATTAATCCTAATCCCACTGCAGAGCAATTAGCTGAATTTGCTATAGAATCAGCAAAAGCAGCTGAAATGTTTGGAATTAAACCTTTAGTAGCTATGCTTTCTTTCTCTACTAATGGTAGTGCTGAAACTGATGAGAGTATGAAAATGGCTTTAGCTACAAAAATAGCTAAAGAAAGCAATTCAGGCTATGAAATAGATGGTGAAATGCAGTTTGATGCAGCTTTTGTACCAAGTGTTGGGGCAAGCAAATATCCAGGAAGCCCAGTAGCTGGTAAAGCAAACACATTTATTTTCCCAGATTTAAACTCAGGAAATATTGGCTATAAAATAGCCCAAAGATTAGGTGGATTTGAAGCAATGGGACCGATTTTAGCAGGATTAAATCAACCAGTGAATGATTTATCAAGAGGATGCAATAAAGAAGATGTTTATAAAACAGCAATAATCACAG
The DNA here is from genome assembly GCA_030636545.1 of Mycoplasmatota bacterium. Taxonomy (GTDB): domain Bacteria; phylum Bacillota_I; class Bacilli_A; order Izemoplasmatales; family Izemoplasmataceae; genus JAFGXW01. The sequence continues at coordinate 6,709 of DAOVWR010000029.1, read as the reverse complement.
CAGCTCAAGCTCTAAAATAAAGAAATATAACTATAAAAACAGATTAACAAAAGACTATGATATTGCAATGTTATAGTCTTTTTATATACATAGGAGTATGATATAATACCATTACAAGAAGCAGGTGATAATATGCCAAAATGTCAAATAATTTATAACCCCGAAAGTGGAAAAAAAGATTTTGTTAATCATCTTGATTATGTTGAGGCAAGATTTATTGAAGCTGGATATAAGGTAGATATAGTAGCAACAAAAAGGCCAAAACATGCCATTGTTTTGGCTAAAAAAGCGTGTACAGATGAATATGATTTACTTGTAATATCTGGCGGTGATGGAACATTACATGAGTGTATTAACGGAATAGCTTCTTCAAAATATAAACCACTAATTGGATATATTCCTTCTGGGACAACATGTGATTTAGCTAGCACACTGAAAATACCTAAAACAGTTAGCAAAGCTGTTGACATAATTTTAGAAGGTGTTCCTGTTAAAATGGACATAGCAAAGAGTAGTAATGGCTACTTTATGTATGTAACGGCTATTGGAACATACGTTGACATATCTTATGTTACCGATTCAAGACTTAAGAAATATTTGGGACCTTTAGCATATTTCCTAACAGGAATAAAAGAATTTTTTACCATCCCAATGATTAAAACTAAAATTGTTCATGATAAAGGAACATTTAGAGGATATTTTTCATTAATATTAGTTGTAAATTCTCAAAAAATTGCAGGATTTGATTTTGTGAATAGACCTGTTTTAGATGACGGAAAAGTTGATGTAATATTATACAGGTATATACCTTTATTCAATAACCTATTGTACTTTCTATCAATAGCATTTGGTCCAAAGGTATTACCATTTGTTCATCGTTTTAGAACTTCTAGAATTAAAATATATACAGATCATCATCACAAATGGAATATGGATGGAGAAGAAGCTAATTCTGGTAATCTAAATATTGAAGTGATTAAACAAGCAATTGAAATTATTGTAAAACCATACATTAAAAACAAGTACTTTAAGGAGCAAGGATAATGAAAACTCATAAACTGAAGAATTCAGACTTTACTTTATCGTTATTAGGCTTTGGATGTATGAGACTTCCAGAAAATAATGGAAAAGTAGATGAAAAAGAAGCAAAAAGAATGTTAGATTATGCTTACTCAAAAGGAGTGAATTACTTTGATACGGCTTACCCATATCATGGTGGTAAAAGTGAAACAGTTGTTAGGGATATAATTAAGCACTATGATAGGGAAACCTTTTATCTAGCGGATAAATTACCTCTTTGGGAATGCAAAAATGAAGATGATATAGATCGGATTTTTCACGAACAATTAGATAAATGTGGAGTAGACTATTTTGATTTTTATCTTATTCATGCTGTAAATAAAGAGCGATATATTCAAGTTCAAGAAATGAAGGTATTAGAAAAACTAGAACAGTATAAAAAAGAAGGAAAACTTCGTCGCATTGGGTTTAGTTTTCATGATGATTTGGACACGTTCAAGAAATGGGTAGAATTATACCAATGGGATTTTGTTCAAATACAGCTAAATTACATGGATGTAGATCATCAACAAGGAATAGAAGGCTATCATATATTAACAGAAAAAGGGATTCCGGTTATCGTGATGGAGCCAGTTAAGGGTGGCGGATTAGTAAAATTCAATGATGAAATTGAGAAAATGTTCACAGATTATAATAACAGAGATTCAATTGCTTCTTGGGCTTTTAGATGGGCTGGTTCTCTTCCGAATGTGATCACTATATTAAGTGGAATGTCGACAATGGAACAAGTTGAAGACAATATAAAAACTTTCTCAAATTTTACGCAGTTAAACGAAGAGGAACAAGCAATTATCAAAAGAGTTAGAAGAGAAATACTAGATTTGTCAAAAGTAGATTGTACTTCATGTAATTATTGTATGCCTTGTCCTCACGGAGTAGATATTCCAGGTAATTTCAGACTATATAATGATTATTCTATGTACCAAAATAAAAAACATATAACTTGGGCATATGGCGAATTAGTAACTGGAGAAAAAGATGCATCAGTATGCACGGATTGTGGAGAATGTATACCGAAATGTCCTCAACAAATAGAAATTCCTACTAGTTTAGATAATATGGAAGTATATTTTAGGGATAATGGCATCATTAAATAACAAAATAAAAGAGGTCGTAGTAGTCGAAGGCTACCACGACCTTGCTAAATTAAAAGCAATCTATAAGGACATAGATGTATATATAACAAATGGTAGTGAAATTAGTGAAAATACACTTAAAGAATTGAAGAGTTTAAATGAAACTAGAGGACTAATACTTTTCCTAGATCCTGATTATCAAGGAGAGAGAATAAGAAGAAAATTAAGTGATTATGTAGGACCAACAAAACACGCCTTTTTAACAAAGAAGGATTGTATCAATAAAAACAAAACCAAGGTTGGAATTGAACATGCAAATAGTGTGAAAATCAGTGAAGCATTATCATCTTTTTATACAACTAAAATCGAGGTAAATATTAAAGTGAATTTCAGCGATTTATACCGTTTAAAACTGATTGGAAATAAGAACTCAAAGGCGCTAAGATTAGAGTTAGGTGAAACACTGGGTATTGGCTTGAATAACGGGAAAACACTATTATATAAAATTAATATGTTTGGTATTACAGTGATGGAAATAGAAGAGATATTAAGGAAGTGATTCGATGTCAAAGATAGGAACAATTTCAAAGACAAAAAGTACATTAGATAAACATGATTTTTATATTAAAAAGAAGTATGGACAAAACTTTCTTGTTGATCAAAATATCTTAAAAAAAATTGTTGAAATACCAGCAATAACTAGTGAGACATTAGTTGTTGAAATAGGTCCGGGTTTGGGAAGTTTAACCGAACATCTTTTGGAGAAAGCAAAGCATGTTTTAGCATATGAAATTGATAAAGATTTATTACCCATATTACTAGAAACTTTTAAGACAGATAAACTCACTTTATTGGATAAAGATTTCTTAAAATGTGATATCGATTTGGACATAAAAAAATTGGAAATTACATATGATCAAGTAATCGTAGTGGCTAATCTGCCATTCTATATTACTACACCAATTATCTTAAAAATAATTGAAGAATCTAATCTTGTAAAAGAGATGATTTTAATGACTCAACAAGAAGTCGCAAATCGTCTTACTTCAAAGCCAAGTACTAAGGATTATAACTCTTTAAGTATTGCGATTCAGTACAAAACAAAGGCAGTAATCGCATTAAAAGTACCACGTACTGTATTTATTCCTGCACCTAACGTTGACAGCGCAGTCGTTAAGTTAACTGTCATTGATGATATCCAGGTAAAACCTTTAAATGAACCATTATTTTATGAAATAGTGAGAGCTTCTTTTGCTCAAAGAAGAAAAACATTAGTTAATAACTTACATAATAAATATAATCTCGAAAAAGAGATAATAATCAACTTACTTATTGAACTTGATTTAGATTCAAGAATAAGAGCTGAAAATTTAAGTGTAAATGATTTTATAAGACTATCTGATGTTCTACATAATATACTTTAAAACAAAGAGAAACAAAGAATTTTCTTTGTTTTATCTTTAATTACTTAATGTGGTAAAATAAAGACGTAAAAAGATAAATACTCTCGGGGTGATTACAATGATTAAAGAAAAAGCATATGCTAAAATTAATTTATTTCTTAATGTAGTAAATAAAAGATGTGATGGTTATCATGATCTTGAAATGGTTATGGCTTCTATTGATTTATTTGATTTGCTTAGATTTAAGCAAAACACTACCGGAGAAATCATTGTAACTTCTGATGTTAAAATTACTAAAGACTATAAGAATAATATTGTCTATAAGATTGCCGAGTTCTTAAAAGAGGAATTTAATATCCAAAAAGGAGTAATAATAGATATAAAAAAATCAATTCCAATTGCAGCAGGATTGGCAGGAGGAAGTGCTGATGGGGCTGCTACTTTAAGAGGACTAAACAGACTATGGAATTTAAACCTCTCTTTAGATGAAATGGCTAAACTAGGACTAAAATTTGGAGCAGATATTCCTTTTTGCATATATAACAAACTATGTATTGCTAGAGGGAAAGGTGAAGAATTGGTTTTTCTTAAGAAAAAACTTAAAACACCACTACTACTTATTAATCCAGGAGTAAAAATTAGTACTGAAGAAGTATTTTCTCATTTTAAGGAAGATGATTTAAAGAAACGTGAAATAGATGGAATGACATCAGCTATTTATAATAGAAATCATAAACTTATGGCTCGAGAACTACATAACTCATTAGAAACTATTGCATTTGATATGGAACCAAAAATTAGAGAAATAAAGAATCAAATGATAGACTTAGGATTAGACGGAGCTTTAATGAGTGGATCAGGTGCTACTGTATTTGGTATATCGCATGATAAAAACAAACTTAAATACGTACATGAAGTTATGAGAGATGACTATTTTAAAACGATAACTAAAATAAGATAACCGCCATTTACGAAAAAAATATTATTTGTAACCATTTTATAGGTGTGGTATAATTATTGTTGTAAATAACAGAGAATGCGAGGTGGTATGATGAATATAACAGACGTTAGAGTTAAGAAGTTTAATGGGCAAAATCGTTTGAAAGCAATTGCAGCGATAACTATTGACGAATGTTTTGTTGTTCATGAATTACGCATAATCGATGGAAAAGCAGGATTATTTGTTGCTATGCCAAGCAGAAAAATGCCTAATGGAGAGTTCAAGGATGTGGCACATCCAATAAACCAGGAAACTCGAAATACTATCGAAGCTGCTGTAATTGAAGCTTATAATCTATTGGGTGATGAATAAAAAGCATAAAAATGCAACTTTTTGCTAAAGGTTGCATTTTATTTTTGCATTTTACGTAGTAAGATGTTAATGTAATATAGGTTTGTAAATAAATAATATTCTGGAGGTCTATTTAGATGGCAATTTTAGATGGTGTTAAGGTAAAATTATTTAGTTTAAGCGCTAATAAAAAATTAGCTGAGGAAATATCAGAAATATCTGGGATTCCGCTTAGCAAGATTGATTTAAGTCGTTTTGCTGATGGTGAAATTGGAGTCAATTTAGAAGAAACAGTAAGAGGACATAACATATTTTTAGTGCAACCAACAAGTAGTCCTGTAAATGAAAATATTATGGAATTACTAATAACAATTGATGCAATGAAAAGAGCATCTGCTAAAAATATCAATATTATTATGCCTTATTATGGGTATTCAAGACAAGATCGTAAATCAAAATCAAGACAACCTATTTCTGCTAAGTTAGTGGCTAACTTAATTGAAGTTGCTGGTGCAACAAGAGTACTTGCAATGGATTTACATGCTGCACAAATTCAAGGATTTTTCGATATCCCAATTGATAACTTCAGAGCGATGCCAATTTTAGTAGAGTATTTTGATAATAAGAACTTTAAAGATGATATAGTAATTGTTTCACCAGATCATGGTGGAACAGTAAGAGCGAGAAATATGGGTGAAAGTATGAACGCACCTATCGCAATCATCGATAAGAGAAGACCTAAACCAAATGTTTCAGAAGTAATGGGAATAGTGGGAGATGTTGAAGGAAAAATAGCTATATTAGTTGATGATATGATTGATACCGCTGGGACAATTACCTCTGCTGCAGAAGCTTTAATGAAAGCTGGAGCAAAAGAGGTGTATGCATGTTGTACTCATCCACTATTATCTAAACCTGCTGTGGATAGAATCAATAGTTCACCTTTAAAAGAAGTTGTCTGTACAAATACAATTCAATTACCACTAAGTAAAAGATCTGAAAAGATCGTACAACTGAGTATCGCAGGCCTTATTTCCCAAGGAATCTTAAATATAATCTATGACAAACCATTAAGCAGTTTATTTGAGTATAAAGGGAAAAATATGAGATAAATAAACTAAGTAGATACTAGCAAAAGTATCTACTTTTTTTGTGGATAAAATGCTATAATATCTATAGGAGGTGGTTTAGTGGAAATTTACATAATTTCGCTACTCGTAGTAGTTATAATACTCTTAATTACTATACTGGTTATTAATTTGAAAAAGAAAGAAGATAAAAAGGAAAATCTAGCTGATGAAATTAGAGAAAATTTAAAGGAAGAAAACTATAAATTATCTAACACCATAATCAAAGAATATGGTGATTTAAAAGTTGAATTAGCAACATCTATCGGTAAAGGAAGTAAAGAAAATATTAAGGATTTAAATGAATTTAAAGAAGGATTAAATAAAGATATTCTTGAAAACTTTCTGGCATTAAATTCAAAGATTGAAGAACAAATGGAAAGAATCAACAAAAAGGTGGAATACCGCTTAAACGAAGGGTTTGATAAAACAAATAAAACCTTTACAAATATTGTTGAAAGACTAACAAAAATAGATGAAGCTCAAAAAAACATTGAGAAACTATCATCAAATGTTGTGTCCCTTCAACATGTGCTAACAGATAAAAAAACGCGGGGAACATTTGGTGAAGTTCAGCTGAATCATATTCTTACTTCTATTTTTGGTGAAAACAATGATAAAGTGTTTGAAACGCAAGCCACTTTATCAAATGGTAAAATCGTAGATGTATTACTTCATGTGCCTGATCCAATGGGAGATTTAGCTATTGATTCAAAGTTTCCATTAGAAAAT
>DAOVWR010000065.1 GCA_030636545.1 Mycoplasmatota bacterium | reverse complement strand
AGTGGCATCAAATATGTTGACTAAGTTTTATAAAACAGAAAGAAAATATAAGAAAGCATTTGAGGCAATGCAGCGACTTTTACATTATCAAAAAAAACGGTATTAAAGACACAAAATACGATATAAAAAGAATAATAACAGATTACAATGATGATAGAAACTAATTTACAGCCCTATATATTGTTTGTGTAAAATAACAATAATTACTTGATTTTATTTCAAAAAATGAGATAATTAATAATGTAGTAAGGGCGGATTAGGACATGGGTGATGTTTTACAAAATTAGAGATAATTTGTAACTTCTCTTAATTTGGAAAGATATCTTCAGGCTGGGGCCATAGGATAATCCATTTATAAAAATAATGATTTTTTAATCATTATTTTTTTATGAAAAAATACCTCTTAAACTACTTCACAAAGTATTTAAATATGTTATAATATGAATTGATGAAAGCGTTTGTAAATATATGTAAAAAGGAGACTGAAAATGGAAGACAATTTTGACACCTTAATGACCTGTATAGTTAAAGAAAAACCTGAAGTTGGACTTAAGCTTACAAAAAAGAAAATACCAAGTAATTTAGAGAGTCACGAAGTATTGATCAAAGTTAACTACACTAGTGTTTGTGGGACTGATTATCATATATATGTTTATGATGATTGGGCTAAAAAAAGATTGAAATTACCTTTTACTGCTGGACATGAGTTTAGTGGAGAAGTAGTAAAACTAGGAAGTGAAGTAACTAGAGTAGAAATAGGTGATATTGTTAGTGCTGAAACTCATATAATTTGTAACACTTGTGAGTTTTGTTTACGAGGTGATGGACATATTTGTGAAAACACAAAAATTATTGGTGTAGATACTGATGGGTGTTTTGCAGAATATGTTAAAATCCCCGCAATGAATTGTTTTATAAATAGTAAAGATGCAAATCCGTTACACTTAAGTGTTCAAGAACCTCTTGGAAATGCAGTTCATACAATGGCTCATTTTCCGATTGAAGGAAAAGATGTAGTAATTACTGGGTGTGGACCAATAGGATTAATGGGAGTAAATGTCGCTAAAGCTTATAAAGCTAAAAAGATAATTGCTGTAGAAGTTAATGAATATCGTCTGAAACTAGCCAAAGAGTTAGGCGCAGATGTTGTTATAAACCCATTAAAAGAAGATGTTGTAGCTAGAGTGTTAGAAGAAACTGGAGGACGTGGCGCAGACGTTGTCGGTGAATTCAGTGGAAACAAGCATGCTATCGAACAAGCGTTTGAATATGTTAAAGCTGGTGGAGGATTGTCTTTACTTGGAATCCCAAGTAAAGATATAGAAATCGATTTAGCTAAACTAATAGTTTTTAAAGGACTTCATATTTATGGAGTTGTCGGTAGAAGAATTTATGAAACATGGTATCAAGTTAAAGATTTAGTAGATAATAACATGCTAGATTTTGATAAAATTATTACCCATACATTTAAATTAACTGAATATCAAAAAGCAATGGATCTTATGGCTACAGGAAACTGTGGAAAAATTGTCTTAATTCCGGGGGATGAATAATATGAGTAATCATGAACTTAAATTTTTAAAAGATAAAATTGAAAAACTAAAACAAGATGGTGTATATCGAGAATTACCAATTAATTATGGACCATGTGATAATGTAATAAACTTAAATGGGAAAGAAGTAGTAAATTTATCAAGTAATAATTATTTAGGATTAGCTAACCATCCACGTGTAAAACAAGCCGCAATTGATGCTGTAAAGAAATATGGAGCAGGGGCTGGAGCAGTCCGAACTATTGTAGGTAACCAAGATATCATAGGTGAACTTGAAGATATCCTTGCAAAATTCAAACATGAAGAAGCGGTTATGTGTTTTCAATCTGGATTAAATTGTAATATCGGAACAATTTCTGCGATTACTGAAAAAGGTGATTTAATAATTAGTGATGAATTAAATCATGCATCAATAATAGATGGTGTTAGATTGAGTCGAGCAGATAAGGCGATTTTCAAACATTCAGATATGGAAAATTTGGAACAAATTTTAATTGAAAAAAGGGATAAATACAATCAAGTTTTGATCATCACAGATGGTGTATTTTCAATGGATGGTGATTTGGCAAAATTACCAGAAATTGTAAATCTTGCAGAGAAATATAATGCATTAACTTATGTCGATGATGCACACGGTAGTGGTGTATTAGGAGAAAGTGGTAGAGGAACTGTAGACCACTTTAAACTACACGGAAGAGTCGATTTTATTATGGGCACACTTTCAAAAGCAATCGGGGTTGTTGGTGGATATATAGCAAGTAAAAAAGAGACTAAAATTTGGCTGTCTCACAGAGCTCGACCTCTACTTTTCTCAACAGCATTACCTCCAGCTGCGACTGCCGCTGCAATAGAATCAGTTAAAATGTTAATGGAAAGTGAAGAATATTCTAAGAAACTCTGGGATAATGCCAATTATTTTAAAGAAAAATTAGCAAAACTAGGATTTGATACAGGACATTCTGAAACGCCAATTACTCCGGTAATGATCGGAAACGAAGCTAAAACGATGGAATTTAGTAAGGCATTATTAAATGCTGGTGTTTATGTTTCTGGAATTGTATTCCCGACTGTACCAATGGGAAAAGGAAGACTTCGCTGTATGATAAGTGCTTCACATACAATTAAAGATCTCGACTTTGCACTTGATAAGTTTGAGACTGTAGGTAAAGAGTTAGGCTTAATATAGATTCATAAAGGAGAAATTAATTTTCTCCTTTTTCTTTTTTTCTAAAAAATGTATAATTAAATTAAGGAAGTGATCAGTATGGAAAGATATTTAAGTAACTGGATTACTATTATTGATGGCATAAAGAATGACAATACATATAAAGCCTCTTGGGGTAAAGCAATTATCGAGTGTATTGTGAATGAAGAATACCAAGAAGTAAATGGAGAAATTGTAGTTGAAGAGTATTTTGTCGTGCAAAAGATTCTTAAATATTATTGGAATCTAAATTGTTTTTTCAACGTGACCCAAGGTGATTTTCTAGTCATTGAGAAAGTCACAAAGGAAATCAAGGAAGATTTTTATCGCAAAAAGAAACATACTAATCCTGCATGGTCTAATGAAATGGAAATATACATTAAGAGAAAACAAATTAAATATGAAAAAATCATCAATAGAATTATGAAAATTGTCAACAGAAATATCGCTTATCGTTTCTTGAATCATAAAAGTAAACGAATTAAACTATATAAACTAGATATTAAAACTAAATCACTTAGATTTAAGAAATCGGATATTGAAATTATTAATAATTATTCTGGTCTTCTAAACGATTTAATTAATTTTAAATGGGCTTCATATTTAGAAAACTACAATAATTCACCTTATTTACTTAAAAAAGTAATAGATTCTTCACAAGTATTCTTGAAAAGACAAAGTTTAAGATCAATCAAGAATCTACTAATAGAATATTATCATAATGAAGGTATTGTTGATTTCTATACTGGTAAACACATTGATTATACGGAAATAAAAGTAGTACATGTTATCCCATATAACTATATCTACAGTGATAATATCTGGAATCTGGTTATTACGAGTAAATTAACAAAACATAATCTAATTCCTACAGAAAAAGATATTGAAAGATTAAAGAAAAGAAATAGAAACTTATTAAAACAAATTCAATATTTGAATACAAAGGAAAGACAAGATTTAGAAAATGTTGTTAATAATAACTTATTAGATCAATGCTTTATCGATATGAAAGGTTAAATTATAAAAATATATAATAAATTTAACGAATTTGATGACTTTCTTCAACAATTGAAGAGACCTAGATAATAAAAACCAGTTCTGCTGAACTGGTTTTCTTATTCTAAAATAAATAATGCCGGCAATCATTGTATCAAACATCTTATGTGATATACTAAATACATACAAAAAGGGGGAACACCCATGACATATTTATACATTGGAATAGGAGTAGTAATATTACTTATTCCTATCGCGCTAATATTATATTTATCAGTTAATGAATATAAACCAGCTGAAATAGAGAACGCAAGAATTATTAAAAATAATATCTCCGCTAAAGCTAAGAAAACAATGAGTTTAACGACACTAAATACTGGCTATTCTAGTTTAGATAAATCACAAGACTTCTTTTTAGAAGGTGGCAAGCACGGTCGTTGTGTTTCAAGAGACAAGACACAAACCAATTTAAAATTAATTGTAAGAATGTTGAGACAGATAAATAGTGATTTTTATTTCCTTCAAGAAGTAGATCAACCTTGTCGAAGAAGTTGTTTTACAAATCAAATGCGCTATATATCTAAAAAATTTAATGATTATAATAGTTCATATGCCTACAACTACAAAGTTAAATATGTGCCACTCCCAATATTTAAACCAATGGGAAGCGTAATGAGTGGATTACTTTCTTTATCTAAATACAAAATAATTAGTTCAAAAAGGTACCAATTAAAAGGAAAAGAGTCATTCTTTAAAAGAATATTTTTCTTAAAAAGATGTATGATGGTAAATACAATTACCTGTAAAGAAGGAAGAGAGTTAATTTTAATAAATATTCACCTATCAGCTTACGATAAAGGTGGATATTTACGAAAACAACAAATAGATCATTTAATTGAATATATCAAAGAAATCTCTAAAACTAATAAGTATGTTATTATTGGTGGAGATTGGAATCACTTATTAGATAACTCAATCTACCAAGAAGATATGCCTGAATGGGTTAGTTTAGTGCCTGACAAGTTATTTAAGACATCATATAAAATGGTATATGATAAAACTGTAAATACAGTTAGGAGCGAAGATACACCATATATCAAAGGAAAAAACTTTGAAACAATTATTGATGGTTTCTTAGTTAGTCCAGCAATTGAAGTTGTAAAAGTTAAAACAATAGATCATGAGTTTAAATATACTGATCATAATCCTGTAACTATCACGTTTAAACTAAAATGAATTAATTAATAAAAGAACTAAATTGTCGATGATAATTTAGTTCTTTTTATATTTAAGCAACACTTTTTATAAATAAGGTAATTTCTTAATTATAATTATACTTATATCATTTGGTATATAATTATATATAAAATATAATTGCATATGTAGACAAAGGAGTGTCGAGAAGATGGAAAATGAAACTGTAAAAAGAATTAAAGAAGTAATTGAGAGAACAAGAGTGTTTCTCCAACAAGATGGTGGAGATGTCGAGTATGTCGATTTTATTGATGGAATCGTCTATGTAAGATTAACTGGAGCTTGCGTAGGATGTAGTGCTATCAATGTAACTTTATATGATGGTATTGAGAGTATCTTATTAGCTGAGGTTCCTGAAGTAATAGGAATCGAGCATGTCTAATGATTACGACAAAGAGTACCTTATCTGAAGTATTAGAAAAATATCCAAAACTTAAGAGTGTTTTTGAAAACAATGGATTTAAAGGATTAGATAATAACTTAATATTAAAACAAATCGGCGGGCTTCCACTTGATGATTTGTTAAGAAATAAACAGATCAATGTTGGTCTGTTTATTGATATGTTAAATGATCATCTAAAAGAAGATGTAGTAGATGTTACTTTAATGGATAATGTTCATAAGAAAGATGCGATAAATATTATCGGATTACTTCCGTGTCCTGTTAGAATACCATTACTTGATCGTTTTACTACTTTATCTAGTTTGGATAAGATAAATCATAATTTAAAAGCAGCAAGTGAAGGACTAGATTGGCTAAAAGAAGAAGTTAAAGATGCTAAAACAGAAGATGATTTAGCTGATATTTATATAAGTGCCGGCTTTGATTTATTCTTTGAACAAGATCTTATGAAGAAATTTAAAGATGATAAAGTTTTTGAAGATTACTATCAGGATGTACCTTATAATAGTGATTTTGAAAATGACTACTTAAAACTAAGGGACCCTTCAGGTGATTATTCAATGTTAGGTGTAGTACCGGCAGTATTCTTAGTTAATACGAAAGTACTAGGTGATAGACCAATGCCAAAAACTTGGGGAGATTTACTAGACCCAATGTTTGAAAATAGTGTTAGTTTACCAGTTAGTGATTTTGATTTATTTAATGCCATTTTAATCCATCTCCATAAAGAGTATGGAATGGGATCAATTAAGAAACTTGGTAAGAGTATGATCAAAAGTATGCATCCAGCTGAAATGGTAAAAAGTGATAGAAGAAGTCGCGTTAGACCGGCAGTTTCAATAATGCCATATTTCTTCACAAGAATGGCCTTGCCAGGTAGTGTAATGGAAGCTGTATGGCCAGAAGATGGAGCGATAATTAGCCCGATATTTATGCTAACAAAAAGAAGCAAAAAAGCAGAACTAAAAGAAATTGCTGATATGTTTACTTCAATTGAAACTGGTGAGATTTTATCTCATAAAGGATTATTCCCATCAATTAATCACGATGTTGATAATAAACTAACAGGTAAATTATTTAAATGGGTTGGTTGGGATTATATTGATAATAATGATTTAGGAAAAATAATTAAAGAAACAATGAAAGTATTTGAAGAAGGAAGGGAATAATATGGATTTAATCACAGTAAGTGGACCACCCTCATCAGGAAAAACTTCAGTCCTAATAAAAACAATTGAAAACTTCTTAAAAAGAGATATTAAAGTAGGAGTAGTTAAGTTTGATTGCTTATTCACTGATGATGATATCTATTTTAAGAAATTAAATATTCCTGTAAAAAAAGGCTTAAGCGGATCTCTTTGTCCGGATCATTACTTCGTATCTAATATCGAAGAAGTAGTAGAATGGGGAATTAAAGAAAACGTTGATATATTAATTACTGAGTCCGCAGGACT
>DAOVWR010000078.1 GCA_030636545.1 Mycoplasmatota bacterium | reverse complement strand
TTTTATTTTTTTCGAGAAAAATAAACAAGGTCGTCTATAACTAAAACGGCTTGATTTTGTATCGAGATCAATTCTCTTTTTAAGATTGTATTCATAATAGTCAGCCCCGAATCGTATAAATAGGTTTCTTAAATACATTAAATATTATACTAATTATATAATATAAAGCAAGTATTTTTTAAATTTAATTGAAAGCGCTTGTAAAAAAAGCGTAAAAATCATAAAAAAACACCTTTTTAAGGTGTTTTTAGCCGAAATACTCTTTAATTTGTAAATTCATCTTTATGGCAAGAAATCTTGTTGGGAAAACACTGATAGTTTGGTTGTAAACTAAAACTTTTGTGTTATAAAGTCTTCGAGCTTTTTGAAGATCAGCAAATGTTTGTTTAATTACGTCTAAATTAGTGTCCTCAATTTCATCAAAATCATCATAGATAGTATTAAGATAATAAAAGAGATCTTGTCTTTCTTTTAGTAGAAGATTTCTTAATTTCTTTTTACGGTATTTTGATAGTTTTTTAATGATTGCTAAATTATCTTCATTTTGGATAAGTAATTTGTTTTCATAGAAGATAATTGTTGTATCAAGTAAGAGTTTATGAAATAGTACTTCTTTCGCACTTACATCAGTCCATAAATTTAGTAATTTAAAACGTAATCTTACAGTTAGTAAGACAAGAACTATAATAATTCCTAAGATTACAATTACATCAAATATCCAAGGCATATAAAATCACTCCTATAAGTATTTTTTTAGTTGCTCTACTTTATCTAGTTTTTCCCATGGTAGATCTAAATCTGTTCTACCAAAATGTCCATAAGCAGCTGTTTGTTTATAAATTGGGTTTAATAATTTTAGTGTTTTAATGATTCCTTTTGGTGTTAAATCAAAATTCTCATTTATTGCTTTTATGATAACTTCATCTGCGACTTTACTCGTCTTAAACGTTTCAATCATGATACTTGTTGGGTGGCTTACCCCAATAGCATACGATAACTGAAGTTCACATCTTTTAGCAAGTCCAGCAGCAACGATATTTTTAGCTACATAGCGAGCTGCGTAAGCACCAGAACGGTCTACTTTTGATGGGTCTTTCCCACTAAATGCTCCTCCACCATGACGACTAAATCCACCATATGTGTCAACAATAATTTTTCTCCCTGTAAGTCCAGCGTCTCCATGAGGTCCACCGATAACAAATAATCCTGTTGGATTTATGTATATCTTTGTGTTTTCATCAATTAAATTAGAAGGAATTATTTTCGCAATTACTTCTCTAGTTATATCATGTTTAATTTTTTGATGTGTGACTTGATCACTGTGTTGAGAAGATATAACGATTGCTTCTATTCTTTGTGATTTTCCAGTTTCATCAAATTCAAATGTTACTTGTGTTTTACCATCAGGTCTTAAATATGGTAGTTTACCATTTTTTCTAACAACTGATAATTGTTTAGCAAGGCGATGAGCATAAACAATTGCAATAGGCATAAATTCTTCTGTTTCATCTGTTGCGTATCCAAACATTAATCCTTGGTCACCTGCGCCTTGGTCTTTTTCTACTCCAACACCTTCATTTACTCCTTGAGCAATGTCTGGTGATTGAGGATCAATTGCGACTAAAACAGCTAAGTTATCAGCATCAAACCCGTATTTACCGCGGTCATAGCCAATTTCTTTTACTGTCTCTCTTACAATTTTTTGGATATCTACATAAGTAGTTGTAGTGATTTCTCCAGCAACTAAAACTAGTCCTGTTGTTACCATTGTTTCACAAGCTACTCGGGCATTTTTATCATCTTTTAATATAGCATCTAAGATAGCATCACTTATTTGATCACAGATTTTATCTGGGTGACCTTCTGTAACACTTTCTGATGTAAAAAATCTTCTCATAGTTTTCTCCTAACCGACATATTTATATTTTTCGTAGAAAGTTTGAAATTCTAGTTGATATTTCATAAAACGATCTAATATATATGGTTCAAAATATTCTTTAAATTCTAGTTGTAATAAATCCATTACTCTTTTATGTTTTAACGGATTTTTATAACTACGACTTTGTCTTAAAATATCATACATTTCAGCAAGTAAGATAACTTCTCCTTCTTGACTTCTTTGTACTCTTTTCATTCTTTCAGTAAATCCTGATTCAACTGTTTTTTCAAAATGAGCACGAACGATATCTTCACTTTTTTGATTAAGTTGTAGTCGTTTGATTATAATTGATCCTAAAATTGTTTTTTCACGGATAATTTGATAATCTCTTTCATTTAATACTTCTTTTGTTTCATATTCTAAAATTGATAAGTCAGTTAATTTATCAATATGAATTACACTATAATCATAAATTTCAGTACAAACATTAGCACTAAGTCCTAAGACACTTGCTAGTCTACTAGCAAGTTCTGCTACGCGATGAGCGTCTTCTTTACTTTGAAATATTGTATTAGAGTTAAATACGCCAATTACATCAAATACGTCACCTACGACAGCTTTAAAATCAATTTCCATCGCTCTTCTTTTAACAAGTTCTTCTTTTCGTCTATTATTCATCATTTCACCAATTGAAACAGATGAGTATAGGGCGATATAAAAGACTATTAGTAATAGTGTTCTAAGTAATATGTCGATTAAGACATTGTTGTTAGTTACAAACAGATATGTATAAATTTCCAAAATACTACTAGCATGTTCAAGTAATGGATACATAATAAACATATGAATAAGTGTCATCAAGGCAAATACCCATTTAAATAAAACTCCTAGTAAAGTTGAATCTTGATAAAGAGCGATAACTACTAAGGCAAAATAGATTAAGATATATCCTGCTTGAGCAATTGAGGCATCAGTCAATGAATAAACTACAGAAGCAATAACATCATTTTCAATACCCGTACCAAAATCAAATGTTACGGCACTAAACCTTAGTTTTATATAAACACCAAAACTACCTACTAA
The DNA here is from genome assembly GCA_030636545.1 of Mycoplasmatota bacterium. Lineage (GTDB taxonomy): Bacteria > Bacillota_I > Bacilli_A > Izemoplasmatales > Izemoplasmataceae > JAFGXW01. The sequence goes on along the minus strand of DAOVWR010000078.1, from coordinate 2,611 downwards.
GATGTAAATACTTCCAAAGTACATGGCCATTTGTTGTTTTAGTAAAGTTCTTGGCTCTTCATTGATTATTTTCTTTAATGTTGTATTTATTATTAGCATAACTAATGCGAATCCAGCTATTACGATATAATTAGGTTTTTGATTTCCAATTAAAGCGAATAATATAAAAACAAAGTTGGTTACAATCAAAATGTTTTTATTAACTTTATTTCTTCGATACAAAACGGATGTATCATCTAAGATGTCTACACCTGCTTCAAAGTTGAATTTATCAGCAAATTTCTTAATTGCTATTTTGTAATAAATATGCAATTTTCTTCTAAAAGTTGAAGGTTTGTTTGTAATTTCCTTTTTTTGTCTTCCAGGATAATATACGCCTACTTTTTGAACTAAGTTTTTGAAGAATCCTGCGATTCTATCTGCGAAAGTTAATTTGGTAGGATCAACACCTTTATTGATATCACTAATATATTCTTTTAGCCCCTCAGGTTCTACGTGGCTGTGGGGTTTTTTAAAAAAGTCATCAAGCTTTTTTTGAGTCTTTGCCATAAAACCCCTCCTATAGATCTAGATCGAGTTTAATTTCCTCTACATTAGGATCTTTTTTTGCATCTTCTTCATTTGACATTTGTGCAACTCTAGTTGATGCTGCTGCTGCAATTGCTCCGACAATATCATCTAAGAATGTATGACACATTCCACCATGTTTCCCATCATCATTTAAACGATCAACGACAAGTGGTTTATTCACATCAATATCACCAAAATTGGTTTTACCGATTGTTCCATAAAGTCCTGCTAATTCGAGACCAAATAACTCATCAATTCCAAACATTCCTAAATCGACTTTTAAGATATCATAGATTGGACCTTTAATTAAGTGTTCATCAGTTAATCTATCTATTTCAGCACCAAGCTGAAGAAGATGAAAAACATCTCTTAAAGATAAGATTTTTTCAACAGAATCAATACATTCTTTCATTGAAATATCTGGGTTCCATTTTCCTTGTTGGCGAAACGCTACTAAAGCTATTTCATCCACAGTTACTGTACGTTCTTTTAATGTTTTAATATTCATTTCTAACATTTCATCACGTGAGAATATTGTTCTATTTTTCATATAATCACTCCCATTTATATATTATATCACAATTGTCGCTTAAATAAAGACTTTATCGACCTTAATAAGGTTTCTACCTACGCCGTTCATAAACGTTTTAACATCTTGTGATGTTTTCCCTGCAAGTTGCACAGAAGTTATTTTAATTACGCCGTTTATACATTTAACGCCAATCCCATTTTCAAATATTTTTATGATTGTTCCATTTTTCTGATGAGCATGACTTTCAATAAAGGAATCGCACTGATGCATTTCAACACTTAAGACTTTAATACTTAATGAATCAATTGTTGTGAAACATGTTGGACTTGGGGTAAAGGCGCGAATATGGGCATCTATTTCTTCAACACTTAAATCCCAATTAATTCGCTCTTCTTCTCTTTTAATATTGTAAGCGTAAGTTACTAAGTGTTCATCTTGGATTTTTCTTTTATTAGTACCTGCAAAGATACTAGGTAAAGTATCCATTAATAAATCTCTTCCGACGGTACTTAGTTTTCTAAAAAGAATACCTGATGTATCATTTTTTAAAATGGGAATACTTGTTTGTTTAATGATATCTCCACTATCCATCTTATAAGCCATATACATAATTGTTACTCCGATTGTATTATGGAGTCTTTGGATTGAGCGTTGAATTGGCGCTCCTCCTCTTAAAAGAGGTAACCAACTAGCATGGACATTAATTGCGCCAAACTTAGGATAATCAATAACTTCATTAGGAATCATTTGTCCGTAAGCTGCGGTAATTATAATATCAGGTTTTATGTCTAAAATAGGCTGATAATCATTTTTCATTTTAACTGGTTGAAAAACCTTTATCCCTAATTCTAATGCTTTTTCTTTAACTGGTGACATCGTTAGGATTTTTTTTCTACCAACTAGTTTATCTGGTTGAGTAACTACTAAAGAAACTCCATATTTTAAATGGACTGCCTTTAGGATTTTAACTGAAAATTCTGGTGTACCCATAAATATAATATTCATATTTTTCAACTCCTATAATAACGTTGGATTTTTATCAATCGCAATTGATAATTCCAAATTATAATCAAAATAGATTTGTTTTAAAGCTTCATCTAGTACTTTAGATGTTTGATATTTAATAATGATTTGTGCTCGGTAATAGTTGTTTATTCGAGCTATTTTAGGTAAAACTGGACCTAAAATAATTATCTCATCTTCGAGTTCTTTTCTAAGCCTCATAACAATCTCTGTCCCTTTACGTAAAACCTTCCTCACATTTTTATCACTTACAATTATTTGTGCTAACTTGTTGAATGGTGTGTATCCCGCTACTTCTCTAATATTCATTTCTGTTTCATAAAATGCATGATAATCGTGATTCTTCGCAAAGTTAATTGCGTAATGATCAGGATTATATGTTTGGATCACAACCTCGCCAAGAATATCGTGACGTCCAGCTCTTCCGGAAACTTGTGTTAAAAGTTGGAAGGTTTTTTCAATCGCTTTATAGTCAGGTAAGCTTAA
>DAOVWR010000055.1 GCA_030636545.1 Mycoplasmatota bacterium | reverse complement strand
TCGAAAATGATATTCATATTCATGTGCCTGAAGGAGCAGTTCCAAAGGATGGTCCAAGTGCCGGAGTGACTATGGCTACAGCTATCGTTTCAGCGTTAACACATAAAAAAGTTGACCACTTAATTGGAATGACAGGAGAGATTACATTAAGAGGTAGAATCTTACCGATTGGTGGATTAAAAGAGAAATCAATTGCAGCTCACCGTAGCGGATTAAAGACTATCATGATTCCTTTTGATAATAAAAAAGATTTAGAAGATATTCCAAAAGAAATCCAAGAAGCATTAGAAATAATCCCAGTTGCATCAATTGATGAAATAATTACAAGAGTACTAAAATAAGAAGTTGGCTTTGCCAACTTCTTTTATTTAAAAATGTGATTAGTGGACAATTATAAAGAGGTGACTAATAATGATTGATTTCAGAAGTGATACAGTAACAAGACCTACTAAAGAAATGCGTGAAGCAATGGCTAATGCAATTGTTGGGGATGATGTTTACCAAGATGATCCGACAATTAAAAAATTAGAAGCTTTAGCTGCAAAAATGACTGGTAAAGAGGCTTCCCTGTTTGTAACAAGTGGAACGATGGGAAACCAACTTTCAATCTACACACAAACTAATCGTGGTGATGAAATTATCGTTGGTGCATCAGCTCATATTAAAAATTATGAAGTTGGAGCTAGTGCTGTCATTAGTGGAGTAAGTTACCATTTAATTCAAGAAATTAATGGGATGATGCCCTTAAAAAAAATCGAAAAAGGAATCAGAGGAACTGATGTCCATTTTCCTGATACTTCATTGATATGTTTAGAGAACGCTCATGGAAGCGGAAAAGTATTACCTCTTGAATACATGGAAAGTGTGTATAACTTAGCACAAGAGAATAATCTATTAGTTCATTTAGATGGAGCAAGACTATTTAACGCAGCTACTGCGCTAAATGTCGAAGCTAAAGAGATTACTAAGTATGTTGATAGTGTCACTTTCTGTTTATCTAAAGGATTAGCTAGTCCTATTGGAAGTATGCTTTGTGGTACTAAAGAATTTATTGAAAAAGCAAGAAGAGGAAGAAAGTTACTTGGTGGAGGAATGCGTCAAGTTGGTATTTTAGGTGCAGCTGGGCTTGTATCTTTACTTGAAATGACAAAAAGATTACATATCGATCATGAGAATGCTCGTTATCTGGCTGATGAACTAAGTAAGATTCCTGAAATTGAAGTAGATTTTAACCGTGCAGATATAAACATGGTGTTTATCAAGACTAATATAGATTATCCTGATTTGGTTGATTATTTTAATGATAAAGGAATATTAATTGGCGGATATAAAGGACAATTTTTAAGAATTGCTGTTCATAATGATGTTTCAAAAGGAGATATTGATACGTTAGTAATTACTTTTAAAGAATATCTCAAGAAGGAGATGTAATAATGGATAAAGGGAAAGGTAAGTTTTATTTTAAGGGAACAAATAATATAGGTATTTTGTTAGGTCATGGCTTAACTGGGGCACCTGATGAGATGAGAGAGTTAGGAGAATATTTAAATAGAATTGGCTATACAGTATCCTGTCCACAGTACCGCGGACACGGAATGGATAGTGATAACTTTCGTAATACTTCAGTAGATATGTGGTATGAAGATTTTGTAAATGCCTTTTCTGAGTTATCTAAAAAAGTTGAAGGAGTTTATGTTATTGGATTCTCAATGGGAGGGACATTCACAACGCGAATTGCTGAAAATCATGAAATTTTAGGAATTGTGACAATGAATGCACCGTTAATTGGATTTCCATTAAAGGAAAAATTTGAAAAAATGATTACTGAAAGTGATGATTTAGATGAAATAAGAAAAAATCAAATTTCTTTATCAAAATATAATAAATTTGTCGTTGAAACCGGACAAAGTGCTAATTTATTAAAAATAGTAGCGCCTTTATTAGTAGTTCAAGGGGTCTTAGATGATGATCGATTTAAGATTAGTTCTAGTATGTTAACTGAATATGCTGGATCAAAATATATATCAAGATTAGATTTTGAAAAATCTGGACATGTAATTGTATTAGAAGAGGAAAGATACGAACTATATGATTTAATAGCTAATTTCATTTACGAAGTAAATAAGATATTCTATTAAAAAAAGAGCTAAATTTAGCTCTTTTTATTTCTTTTCTTTCTTCTAAAGAAGATTTTTTCGATTCCTGAATTAAGATCATTTTCACCTTGTAGTAGCCTAACACTCCTTTTAACAATTTGCTCTTCAAATAACGTTAAACTTAAATATAGTAAGAATAGAATTACACTACCAAAGCCCCATAATTCAAATATTCCAGTATTTCCTAAAATAAACATCCAAGCGACTGATCCAACCCAAATTATGACTGCCCAAACTTTAATAACCGACTTAAGTCTTGGGTTCTGTCTTGAAACAAACCTAATAAATGGAGCAATTCCTAAAGACAAGAATATTCCATAAAGTCCCGCCGTAATAACATGTAACCATGTCCAAATAGGGTAAGTTTCTGCCAAAGCAGGAATAATTGCAGATAATACTAGGAAGACTGTTCCTAGGACAATAAATTTGTATGCAAACTTAGACTTGTAATGTTCTAGTCTAAATAAGGCGAGGATACTAGTTTGAATAGCACCACCAGTAAAAATCGCCCAGAATACAAACAAAATACGGTTATCAAATCTATTTCCTATTTTACTAAAAGTGTATTGAAAGGGATTTTGCAATGTTCCAAAAATAACAGTAAAAAGTAATGCCGCTAGTAAAAGACTCATAATAGTAATTCTTATGCGCCTTTCAATTAATAATTGTTCTTGAATATAGATTACATCTAATTTAATATTCTTAGTAGTACTAGTATCTTTTTGTAAATTTTTATCCATATTCTCACTTCCCACTAACAATATTATACTAATTTCTAGAAAAAGACTCAATAGTATTAATAAATATTATATTATATGTTATATTATTTATAGAAGAAAAGGTGATTAGATGATTATACATAGTGTTGATTTTAAAGGAAGTCATACAGAGCTAGACAAATGTCCATTAGGTGATTTACCTGAAATTGTTATTGCTGGACGTAGTAACGTTGGGAAAAGTAGTTTTATAAACTCTTTTTTAAACAGGAAAAATATCGCGCATATATCAGGTAGACCAGGGAAAACCCAAACACTTAATTTTTATTTAGTGAATGAGTTATTCCATTTTGTTGATGTGCCAGGGTATGGGTACGCTAGAGTTAGTAAAACAGACAGAGAAAAATTCGGGTTAATGATTGAAGATTATTTATTAAATAGAGAGAACTTAAGATTAGTGATACTGTTAGTTGATTTTCGACATAAACCTTCAGAAGATGATTATCTAATGTATAATTTCTTGAAAAGTTATGATATACCTTGCTTAGTAGTAGGGACAAAACAAGATAAAATATCAAAGAATCAACAACCAAAGCAGGAAAAGATTATAAAAACTGAACTTAAATTAGCAACAAATGATTATTTTGTAGGATATTCATCAGTTTTAAAAACCAATCGTGATAAAATTGCAAACATAATTGAAAGTTATGTAGAGTAAAAGAATCTTAGAAAAATAAGGATCATTACATATTGATGAAGATGTCAATTAGTGTTATGATAGTATCGTTAATAAAAAAAAGATGATATTTAGCCAAAAATGTGGAGGATTAGCTCAGTTGGTAGAGCACTTGACTCTTAATCAAGGGGTCGTAGGTTCAAACCCTACATCCTCTACCACGTCTTATGTATTAATCTAAAAAAACAGCTTAAAAAAGCTGTTTTTATTATAAAATAAAAAGCTTTAGGATTTACCTGAAGCTTTTTAGTATTTATATATCATTTTATTAATATAATTAACTAAATAATTGATATATCTAATTTACTAATTAATATAGTTAACTTATTTTAACAAAAAACTTGACAAATAGCGAAAATCGAAATATTATTAAGGTGAAGAATAATTATAATACTAACTACAATACAATTGTAATCTGTTCATTATTTAGGAGCAATCTCAAAGCTACTGGAATTAGATATTAGATAATTGGTTATTAAGGAGATGTTAATATGAGAAATAGGCAAAAAAACAGACTTAAAATCGAAGATTTTTGTCCACTAAATTACAATAATTATATGGCGGGAATTGACTTAATGTTTATTTGTTCAACAAAATTACAAAACAACAAACGATAAAAGCATTGCCAAATTCAGACATTACACTTTACAAAGCTTTTTACCTATGTTACTATGACTTTAAATACAGGGAATAGGAAGAGTAAAGTGAATGATTTTCTTAAAGAGAGTTAGTGGTTGGTGGAAACTAATAGATAGTTCATTTGAAAGTAGCCTAGGAGTAGCTATAGCGAAATAATAGTAATTATGGCCGTTGACTGCGTTAAGGTCCTCAAGTGCTTAGATTATTCTAAGAACCAAGGTGGTACCACGGATTATATGATTCGTCCTTATTTTAGGACGGATTTTTTTTATATAATAATAAGGAGGAAACATTATGAAAGAACTAGACAAGAAATATCAACACGCAGAGATTGAAAAAGGAAAGTATGATTTTTGGCTTAAAGGTGGCTACTTTAAAAGTGGTGATTTAAGCAAGAAACCATTCACGATTGTGATTCCTCCACCAAACGTCACAGGAAAACTACATTTAGGTCATGCTTGGGATAATACAATCCAAGACTTAATTATTAGAAGAAAAAGAATGCAAGGGTATGATGCATTATATTTACCAGGAATGGATCACGCTGGAATTGCAACTCAAGCAAAGATTGATGCAAAACTTAGAGAACAAGGAACTTCTCGTTATGAACTAGGAAGAGAAGAGTTTTTGAAAGTCGCTTGGGACTGGAAAAAAGAGTACGCTGGACACATTCGTGAACAATGGGCTGCTCTTGGTGTCAGTGTCGATTATTCGAAGGAAAGATTTACATTAGATAAAGGATTAAACAAGGCTGTCACAGAGGTTTTTATTAAGCTTTATGAGAAAGGTCTTATTTACCGTGGAAAAAGAATAATAAACTGGGATATTCAAGCAAAAACTGCTTTAAGTAATATCGAAGTTGAACATAAAGAAATAGAAGGAGCATTTTACTATTTCAGATACATGCTTGAAGATGGTAGTGGTTATTTAGATATAGCAACTACAAGACCAGAAACTATGTATGCTGATACTGCTTTGATGATACATCCAGAAGATGAAAGATACAAAGGATATTTAGGTAAAAAAGCTTATATTCCAGGAACAGATAGATTGATTCCAATTATTGAAGATGAATACGTGGATATGGAATTTGGAACAGGTTGCGTGAAAGTAACTCCTGCTCATGATCCTAATGATTTTGAAGTTGGAAAAAGACATAACTTAGAAATGCCACTTTGTATGAATGAAGATGGAACGATGAATAGTTTAGCTCATAAATATGAAGGAATGGATCGTTTTGAATGCCGTAAGGCATGTATTAAAGATTTGCAAGAAGATGGACTTTGTCCTAAGATTGAAAAACTAATTCATAGCGTAGGTCATAGTGAAAGAACTGGTGTGATTATCGAGCCGAGATTATCAAAACAATGGTTCGTAAAAATGGAACCTTTGAGCAAACAAGCTCGTGAAAATAGTACAACAGAATTCGTCCCAGCTCGTTTTGAAAAAACATTTTTGAGATGGATGGATGGAACGTATGATTGGTGTATTTCTCGTCAACTATGGTGGGGACATAGAATTCCTGCATGGTATAGAGGAGACGAAGTCTATATCGGTAAAGAGGCGCCTAAAGGTGCAGGCTGGAAGCAAGACGAAGATGTTTTAGATACATGGTTTAGTAGCGCCCTTTGGCCGTTTAGCACTTTGGGATGGCCAGATAAATCGAGCGACTATGCCAGATACTACCCAACAGATATTATGGTCACAGGATACGATATTATTTTCTTCTGGGTCGCTAGAATGATTTTTCAAGCCCTAGAATTTACAGATGAAGCACCATTTAAGCAATGCTTAATCCACGGGCTAATTAGAGATCATGATGGTCGTAAAATGTCGAAATCATTAGGCAACGGAGTCGATCCATTAGATATCAAAAAGGAATATGGAATTGATACACTTCGTTACTTTTTAACAACAAATTCAGCACCTGGACAAGATCTTAGATTTGAAATTGAAAAGGTGGAAAGTAGCTGGAATTTCATTAATAAATTATGGAATATTTCAAGATTTACTTTAATGAACTTAGGTGATTTCTCAATTGATGATATAGAAATTGATACTGAAGAATTATCTTTACCTGATAAGTGGATTCTAGCTAAATTAAATAAGACAATTAATGAGATGGATTACAATTATGAAAAATTTGAATTTGGAGAAGCAGCAAAAAGTGTTCACAATTTTAGCTGGGAAGACTTTGCTTCGTGGTATGTTGAAATTAGTAAACTTGCTTTAAATAGTGATGACGAATTGACAATTAAACGAACTAAATCAATCCTAAGTTATACGCTACTCAATATTATGAAATTACTTCATCCTTTTATGCCATTTGTGACTGAAGAAATTTATCAAAAAATACCACACAATGAAGAATCAATTATGATCTCTTCATGGCCAATCGAAATTGAAGAATTTAATGATGATAAAGCAATCAAGGATTTTGAATTGATTCAAGAAATGATTAAGTCAATTAGAAATACAAGAGCACAGTATAACGTTGCCCCTAGTAAGAAAATTGATATCATGATTAAAACAGATAGTAAACATACAAAAGAATTATTAGAACAAAATATGGAAATACTTAATAAGTTTATCAATCCAGAAACATTCACTATTAGTTCGCACATCGAACTAAATACTGAGGCAATCACAATTGTGTTACCTGAGTTAGAAATGTATTTGCCTCTTGGTAGTTTAATTGATATTTCAGAGGAAATAAAAAGATTAGAAAATGAATTAAAGAAATTGAAATCTGAAATATCGCGTGCTGAGAGTATGCTTTCTAATGAAAGATTTATGAGTAAAGCCCCAGCAAGTAAAGTCGAACATGAAAAATCAAAACTAGCTAACTACAAATCGCAATTTATTACTGTTGAAGCTAGAATTAAGGAATTGCGCAAATAATGTTTAATGACTTAAAAGACGCAATTATCTGGATTGAATCAATAAAACGTTTTGGTGATAAATATGATTTATCAAGAATGGTGCTAGCTTGCAAGATGCTTGGTAACCCCGAACTTGAATTAAACGTGATTCATGTTGCTGGAACGAATGGAAAAGGATCAACTGTCTCATACTTAAAAAATATTTTATTAGCTGAAGGATATAATGTGGGGACTTTCACAAGTCCCTACATTGTCAGCTTTAATGAACGTATCACATATAATTATGATGATATTACTAGTGAAGAACTTCTTTATTATATTAATAAGGTATATAGTTTACACTACGAAGTATTGGATAAATATAATGATGCGATCTCTTTCTTTGAGTTACTGACATTAATCTCGTTACTTTACTTTAAGGATAAACAATGTGACTACATTATTTATGAAGTTGGACTTGGGGGCAGACTAGATGCAACTAACATTGTTAAACCGATAATTACCGCTATTACCAATATCAACTTTGATCATATGTATATTTTAGGAAATACACTTGAAGAGATATCTTTATGTAAACTAGGAATCGTTAAGGATAAAATACCATTAGTTACGTCTGAGATTAATCCTGATTTATTAGAAATATTCAAAGATTATACAAATAACAAGAATGCTGAACTAACAATTGTTAGTGAAACAGATATTACTAATCGTCATTATGGAGAGATTTCAACATTTGAATATAAAAATGTTGAATATGCT
>DAOVWR010000131.1 GCA_030636545.1 Mycoplasmatota bacterium | reverse complement strand
GATCAAAATCTATTCCTGATAAATCAGGTCCCCAAGTTGGATTTGGTTTACTAATAAATCGCTTATAACTTTTTACTCTAAAATCTGTCATCCAAGATGGTTCACCTTTTATTTTTGATATTTCTCTAACAACACTTTCATTTATCCCTTTACCAGTATCTAACACACTTTCGATATCTGTTTTAAAACCATATTTGTAATCCCCAATTATGTTTTTTATTTTATCTTTTGTCTTATCGCTCAATTGAGATCACTCACTTTCTTCTAATGTCCCTTCAAATGCTTTCCAAGCAATAGAAGCACATTTTATTCTAGCAGGAAACTTATTTACTCCCCGGTAAACAACAGCGTCTTCAAGTTCTACGCTTTCATCGTATTCTTTATTCGTTAACATATTCAAATAAGTTTCGGTAATATTCAATGCGTCTTTTTTTGTTTTACCTATCAAGGTTTCACTCATGACAGAAGCACTACTACAACAAATACTGCATCCAGTGCCATCATGTCTAATATCTTTTACTATTCCATTATCAACTTTTGATTGAACGGTGATATCATCACCACATGTGGGATTCTTAATACGAATGCTTTTATAAGTAGGATCGTTTAAAAGCCCTTTATTTCGGGGGTTTTTATAATGATCCATAATCACTTGTCGATATAAAACGTCTAAATCATGCATAAACTATTCCCCCTAAAATCCAACACTCTTAAAGAAGTCTCTCGCGTTTTTAACACTTTTTATAAACTTATCACAATCTTCCATTGTGTTATATAAATAAAACGAAACACGTAAAGTAGCAACTACTTTAAGCCACTTAATAATTAACTGAGCACAGTGATGTCCTGCTCTCATACAAATATTATCTCCATCAAAAAATGTTACAGCATCATGTGGATGAACTCCATCAATATTAAAAGAAATAATTCCCGTTTCTGAACTAGGATTATAAACAATAATATCCTCTATTTCTAACAATTTACTTACTGTATAGTCTTTTAATTTCTTCTCATGATTCGCTATATTTTCCATTCCAATATTTTCTAAATAATCTATTGCAGCACCAAGCCCAATTGCTCCAGCAATTGGTGGTGTACCTGCTTCAAATTTATATGGTGAATCTTTCCAAGATGCATCATATAAATTAACATTATCATTCATATCTCCACCAAATTCAATCGGTGGCATTTTATCTAGTAATTCCTTTTTCCCAAACACTACTCCAATCCCTGTAGGACCAAGCATCTTATGTCCTGAGAAAGCTAAAAAGTCACAATCTAAATCTTTCACATCAATTTTTTTATGAGGTGCAGCTTGTGCTGCATCAACACTTACTACAGCTCCAAATTGATGAGCTAATTTAACTATTTCTTTCATAGGTGAGATATAACCCATTACGTTAGATACATAGTTTAAAGCAACTACTTTTGTTTTTTTGTTTAAGACCTTCTTAAGGTTTTCAATTGTGATTCTACCTTCTTTGTTAAGTGGTACATACACAAGTTTAGCACCAGTAATATTACTAACATTTTGCCAAGGTAAAACTTGTGAATGATGTTCTAACTCGCTCACAATAATCTCGTCTTCACTAGTTAAATTATTTAGTCCGTAACTTGATGCGATAAGATTTAAAGCACTACTTGCTCCTCTAGTAAATACGATTTCTTCAAAATCAGCATTAATAAAATTACTAACTTTTCGTCTTGATTCTTCATACAACTCAGTAGCTACATAACTTAAACTATACACACCACGATGAACGTTTACACTATACTTTTCGTAATATTCATCTAACTTTTTGATTACTTGTTTAGGTTTCAAGCTTGAAGCTGCGGTATCTAAATAGACAAGTGTTTGATCATCTAATACTGGAAAATCTTTTTTCAAAACGTGTGGATCCATATAATCACCTACAATGTTTTTCTTTCAACAATCCTTAAAAAATCATCTACTAATTCTTCAGTTGTCAATAATTTAGTAAGAGGATTTAAGAAGCCTGAGATAATTAATCTCTCAGCATTCTTTAATGTTAATCCTCTACTCATTAAATAGTATAACTGTTCTTCATCAATTTTACCAATAGCAGCCCCATGACTTGCTTCAACATCATATTCATCAATTAGTAATAATGGGTTAGCATCTAGTCTTGAGTTTTCTCCTAATACAATACCTTTATTTTGTTGACGAGCTATACTTCTTTTCATATTCTTATTAATTTTACCAACAGCCTCAAAGACTAAAGTACTTTCATTATTTGAAACTCCATAGTTTTC
>DAOVWR010000130.1 GCA_030636545.1 Mycoplasmatota bacterium | reverse complement strand
GATCAAACAAGCTGAATTAGCGCAAAAAAATAAACAAGCAGAATTAGATAAGATCAAGAAAGCTGAATCAGCTAAGCTTAAACAAGTTGAATTAGCTAAAATTAAAGAAGAGAAATTAGCTCAAAAGACTAAACAAACTGAGTTAGATAAGATCAAGAAAGCTGAAGCAACTAAGATTAAACAAGCTGAATTAGAACAAAAAAATAAACAAAATGAATTAGATAAAATTAAAAAAGCTGAAGCAGCTAAGCTTAAACAAGTTGAATTAGCTAAGATTAAAGAAGAGAAATTAGCTCAAAAGCTTAAAAAAGATGAATTAGCTAAGAAAATTAAAGAAGAGAAATTAGCTAAGAAGATTAAACAAGCTGAATTAGAGAAGATTAAAAAAGATAAAGCCGATTAATCGGCTTTTCTTGTGTTTTCATAAGATTCTCACAACACTATCACATTAGTTTCATATAGAACTTGTATAATGGGTTTATAAATTACAAAAGGAGGAACCAATTATGAAATCATTATTAATCGCATCAATGTTATTTAGCGGTGGTGGAGCTGTGGCAATGCAAAATGAAGAAGTTGCAGATACAGTAAAAGAAACAGCTAACCAAGTTGTGTATCAAGTCCAAAATATGTTTAAAGGTAACCAAATTGAAAATGTAAAGGAAGATGGCTTCCCGTATCCAAGTGAAGAATATTTAAGTACTTTAACAGAAGAACAAGTATTCAAAATTACATCAACAATTGACGTTATCAACGCAACATATGACTGGAGTAATATGACAGATGAAGAAATCGAAGTTGCATTAACCTTAGTCAAAGAAGAACTTCATAACCTATATTTAGAACTAGGAATTGAAGGACCAATGGTTCAAACACAAACGAGAGCTAGAAAAGGCAATCGTAACGGTGGTGGAGGACGCACTGGTGAAGACTTCGTACCACGTGGAGACGGAACTCAAGATGGAACTTGTACTGAAGTAGATACTGACGCAGACGCTGCATAAAAAAAAGAAAGAGTAATTCATTAAATGAATTACTCTTTTAATTTAGATATATTTTACCATTAATACATGATCTATTTCGGCTTCTTGAAAAATGTTACCCTCAACAACATAGCCTAGGTGTTCATAAAAGTCTTTAACATATAACTGAGCATGAAGTTTTAAATATGGAATGTTATTTTCTTCTGCATAAACTTCAATAGCCTTCATTAAAGCACTACCTATACCTTGTTTGCGATATTGTTTTAAAGTAGCAACTCTTCCCACTTTATTTTTATAAAGTCTCGCAGCACCAACCGCTAAATCATCAATATAAGCAGTAAATAGAATACACTCTTGATCTAATCCATCATATTCAATTTCCCAATCAATTACTTGTTCAATTACAAAGACATATCCTCTCACGAGCATATTATCAATAATTTCCTTTTGTGTTTTAGCAACAACAACCTTCATAAGATCACCTCAATATTGATTTTTTAAAGAGTTATCAAAAAATAGATGATAACAACTAAACCCAATACTATTCGATACCAACCAAATAATTTGAAATCATGTTTCTTAATATAATTAATTAAGAACTTAATGGTAATAATTGAAACAATAAACGCAGTTATCATTCCAATTAATAATGTTGTAATTTCAGTTCCTGTGAAAATAAATCCGAACTTATATATTTTTAATATACTAGCACCAAACATGACAGGAATTGATAAGAAAAATGAAAACTCAGCAGCAATAAATCGCGATGTTCCCAAAATAATCGCCCCTAAGATTGTTGCCCCAGATCTAGAAGTACCTGGTATCAACGCAAGTACTTGGAATAAGCCAATAAAGAAAGCAGTTTTATATGATAACTCACTAAATGATGTAATCTTCGGTTCTTTATTTTTATTCTTATTTTCTATAATAATAAATAATATTCCATATAATACAAGCATACTAGCGACAGTGATATAATTATAAAATAATTCATTAAGCCAATCATCTAACAATAAACCAATAATAGCCGCAGGTAAAACACCAATAATAACTTTATACCAAATACGCATAGTAGCCATTTTTTCTTCTTTATCTTTTTTAGGTGATAAAGGATTTAATTTATTAAAAAATAATACAACAACAGCCATTATAGCACCTAGCTGGATAACAACTAAAAACATTTCTTTGAATGCAGCACTCATACTTAACTGAATCCATTCATTTACTAAAATCATATGTCCAGTACTGCTTATTGGTAGCCACTCTGTGATTCCTTCAACAATACCAATAATAATTGTCTT
>DAOVWR010000090.1 GCA_030636545.1 Mycoplasmatota bacterium | reverse complement strand
TTTAAATATGAGGAGAATTATATTGTTGTTAGTAGTAATATTATCGACAGTTATATTAATGGGATGTGGACTTAGAGAAAGATTACTAGCTCCCCCAGATGAAATGGAAGTGCCAGATGGATCGTTAATCGCAGTTTGTACTGTGGGAGATGATATTTATACACATGTTTATAAGGATGATGGAATCTATCAATATTTTATTAATGATGTTTTGCAAGGAGATGAAGAGCTTAATAACATTCAAGAACAAGCTTTTTTGAATGGTGAAAGTGTAGCTAATTATCTGAATATTGCATTTAATTCTGGCGAATGTATTATTAGCGATTATTATGACGAATAATACAAGTCGAGATAAAAAATAATTAAAAATAATTTATTGCAAATAAAATAATAGTTTGGTATAATATTTATATACGAGGTGATAACAATGTTAGAATTAAAAAATATAAGTAAAGATTATAAAGTAGGAAACGGAACATTTAGAGCTTTAAATGATGTTTCTTTAAAATTTAGAAAAGGTGAATTTGTAGCTATATTAGGACACAGCGGTTGTGGTAAAACCACAACCCTAAATATTATAGGTGGACTAGATAGATATACTGAGGGTGATTTAATAATTAATGGTACTTCAACCGAATCTTTCACAGAAAGAGACTGGGATGCTTACCGTAATAATAGTGTTGGATTTGTTTTCCAAAGTTATAATTTGATAAACCATTTAACTGTTTTAGATAATGTAGAATTAGGATTAACATTATCAGGCGTTAATAAAACCGAAAGAAGAGCAAGAGCAATTGAAGTATTAACTAAAGTGGGACTTGAAGGACATCTATATAAGAAACCTACATTATTATCGGGTGGAGAAATGCAAAGAGTTGCGATTGCTAGAGCTCTTGTTAATAATCCTGATATAATGTTAGCTGATGAACCAACAGGTGCACTAGATAGCAAAACAGCAAGAGAAATCTTAACATTAATAAAAGAGATTTCAAAAGATAAATTAGTAATTATGGTTACTCATGAAGCTAAATATGCTGAAGAGTATGCATCAAGAACGATTCAATTACTAGATGGAGAAATCATTGAAGACGATGATGAATATCATGGATCAGAAGATGAAACAGGATATGTCGCTAATAAAACAGCAATGAGTTTCTTGATGGCTCTTAAATTATCATTTAATAATTTAAGAACAAAGAAATTTAGAACAACAATAACCGCTTTAGCTTCAAGTATTGGAATTATTGGAGTTGGACTAGTATTATCAATTAGTAATGGATTCTCGGGGATTTTAGATGACCTAGAGAGTGATCAACTAGTTGGTCTTCCAATTATGATAACTGAAGGAGAAGCAATGTTTATGGGTCCTCCAGGATTAGCTGAAATGAATGAAGGGCCAACTGCTAATGAAGAAAATGAAATAGTCGTAAATGATCCTGATGACTATACACATGTAAACATAATTACAACTGATTTTGTTGATTATTTAGACTTGATGGATAGTTCATTCTATACAACAATTCAATATAATTATGGGTATCAACCACAGTTATTAATTGAAGTTGATGGAGTAAGTAAGACAATCAATAATAGAGATATAAACTTCTCAAGTTATATTACACCTGAAGATGAATTAGATGAGTATTATGAATTATTAATTGGAGATTTTCCTAGTAATCCTTATGAAGTAACTTTACTTGTTAAGGATGGAAATATTGTTGATATAGATGTTATTGAAACATTAGGATTTGATCCTGATTCTACAATAACTTATGATGATATTATTGGATTAAATTTATACGTTGCTAGAAACAACGACTATTACTTAGAATCAAACGACTTATTCATTCCTCAATTTGCACATTTAGATACAGTGCTAGCAAATGGAATTGAACTTACTATCACAGGAATAGTTCAAATGATCGATGAAACTATAAGTATTGGTGGAGACAATGGAATCTACTATTTATATAGTTTAGAAGAAGAATTAATTAAACTAAATACAGCTTCAGACATTTGTGTTGCCCAAAGTGCGACTAATATTTCTGTTTTAAATGGAGAAACGTTAACTGATGATCAATTATTTAATACACTTTCCTATTTGGGATGTAATGATACAATTCCAAGAATGATTAATATCTATTCTGATAGTGTTGATAACAAAACAGAAATTAAGGACTATATTGCTCTTTATAACACAAATTTACTTGATGATGATCAAATAATTGAACTTGATTTAGCTGAAACAATCGGTGATACAATGGGGACTATCATTAGTATGATTTCTATCGTCTTATCAGCTTTCGCATCAATATCACTAGTCGTATCTAGTGTAATGATAGGTATAATTATTTATATTAGTGTCTTAGAACGTACTAAGGAAATTGGTATCATTAGATCACTTGGTGGACGTAAAAAAGATATTAGTAGAGTATTCAATGCAGAAAGTATTATTATTGGAGCATTCGCAGGTGTATTAGGAGTTACTATTACATTCTTGCTTACTTTCCCAATAAATATCTTAGCGGCTAATTATGAAGAAACACTAACTGGTGTAGCTCAAGTTAATGTCCTTCACCTTCTAGCTTTAGTAGTAATTTCAACTGTTTTAACATTCATTGGTGGATACATTCCTTCGAGAATGGCAGCTAAGAAGAATCCAGTTGAAGCATTACGGGTAGAGTAATAATAATTATCTAAGGCAATTCAATTTGAATTGCCTTTTGTTTATGACTTAAAATATGATATTATAGTTCTATAATAAAACTAGTATTTGACAAGGAGAAAGTCTATGAATTTTATTTTAGCGATAGAGAGTCTAGATTTTGCTTTATTTTATGAACAGTTATCTCATAGTATTATATTTAATATTGCTTTACTGTTAACTTTAGGTATTATCGGTGGTAAATTAGCAGAATTTGCTAAATTACCAAAAGTAACAGGATACATCATAATTGGGATTATCATTGGTCCAAACGCGCTAGGATTAATGAGCCATGATGTATTAGCTAGCTTTAAACCATTCAAGATTTTAGCTTTAGGATTTATTGGTTTTAATATTGGTATGGAATTAAACTTTAAAAGATTAAAGAAAACTGGAAAAGAAGTTCTTTTTGTAACTTTATCTCAAGCTCTATTAACATTCTTTTTAGTGGCTGGAGCAGTCTATATATTCGCTGATGAATTTAAATGGACATATGCATTGATTTTTGGAGCTATCGCTATGGTTACAACGCCAGCTCCTATTTTGGTATGTATCAAGAGTTATCACGTAAAAGGAAGATTAACAAATTTACTATGTCCAATGGTCGCCTTAGATGATGCTTTTGGGATTATCGTATTTGCGTTTATTTTACCGATATCTATTTACCTAGCAGGTCATTCTGGAGAAGTAATTAGCGCAGGTAATTTACTTCTTGGACCGATGCTAGAGATTGGGTTTTCTATTATAGTAGGTAGTATTTTAGGACTAATAATTATCTATATATTAAATCACTTTAGAAAAGGTGACAATCTATCCCTTTTATTAATTGTTGTCGTTGGGTTGTTTTTTGGAATTGGAATTGGGTACGCAGCTGAAATGTCAGCAATATTATTACCATTAACAATTGGTGTCTTAGTAGCTAACCTATTAGATCAGGATTTTATGGTAGATGTTAAGCAGAATACAGATGCTGTAATATTGCCAATTTTACTTGTATTTTTTACACTGTCAGGTGCAGAACTTGATGTAGCACTTTTACCAAGACTCGGTGAACTTGGATTAATTTATATCTTTGTAAGAATAATTGGTAAGATGATAGGGTCAAGCGTATCAACAAAAATAATGGGTGAAAGAAAAGAAGTTGTTAAGTATTTAGGAGTAACCTTGATCCCGCAAGGTGGGGTAGCAATTGATATGGCAATTTTAGCCGAATTTAGATTCTTACAACTTGCTAGTGAATTAGATAATCCGCATTTTGCAGTTATCGGATCTACTGTCTTAACAATTATCTTAGCAGCAACTGTAATATACAAAGTATTTGGTGAAATCATTGTTAAATGGGCCTTTAAAAAGGCAGGAGAATTACCTGAACATGATTTAGATTATGATGCTCATCAACATTTAGCGTAAATAAAAAGTGGAGCGAAATATTGCTCCACTTTATTTTTGAAATATAATTCTGTATTCATGGTCTAGAACATCAATAAATAAGATTTTATTTGTTAATGATTCTTTTTTTAATATAAATTTTAGAAATTCACTGATCATCATATTTCCAACAATCCCTGGGATAAATGTTGGACTTTTTAAGGTCTTTTCAATACCACTTATTTTATCTTTGTAAATATCTTTCAGGATGAAACTTCCTGGTAGGATAATACCTATTTGTCCATACCATCCGCCAATTGCCCCGTGAATAAATGGTTTATTGTGAAGTGAACAGTGATTTTCAAGTAGAATTTTTGTTTTAATATTATCAACCGCATCAAAAACAATATCGATATTTTCATATAGATTTTGATTAATATCATTATCATATCTTAAATGCATTATTTCGATTTTAGCAGAAGGATTTATTTCAAGGAG
>DAOVWR010000048.1 GCA_030636545.1 Mycoplasmatota bacterium | reverse complement strand
CAAAAAATATTTTATTAATATTTACAGCAATATTTACCACTGGCTTATCAGAAGCAGTTACAGGCTATGGATTTGAATTTTTATATGGTATTAAACTATGGAATTATGGAGAATTTTTACCGTGTCAATTAAATTATATTTGTTATATACCGACAACTTTATTTGGAATCGTATCATATTTGACTATTGTCTATATCCACCCTTACATAAAAAAACTTACTTTACTCATCCCTAATTACTTATTCTATCTTATATTGACCGTTTTTACTTTAGATATCATCTTAACTTTCTTCTTCTTAAACTAAACAACAGTAATCTCTAACGCCCTTCTGGGCGTTTTTTAATTTGTATACAAAATGATTTTAAATAATCATTGTATATAGCGCTTACATTTGTTAGAATATAAAGGTATAAATATGAGGAGGTAGACAATGGAGAATTTATTATATGTTACAGTCGCACTAAGTCTTAGTGCAATATTTTATGCTTTTTTTCTTTATAAGCAGGTTATTAAAGCCCCAATGGGAAGCGACAAGGTTGTTGAAATATCTGGGTATATTAAAGAAGGAGCAAATGCTTTCTTAAAGAAAGAATACACGGTAATTATTATCTTTGTAATTGTTACGTTCCCCGCGATTTGGCTTTCGCCACTTGGGATAGGTACCGCTTTATCATTTGTACTTGGTGCATTATTTAGTGCATTAGCGGGAATCATTGGTATGAAAAGTGCTACTGATGCAAATTCAAGAACAGCTACTGCTGCTCAAGACCATGGAATGGCAAGAGCACTAGGAATTGCTTTCAAAGGTGGAGCAGTTATGGGTATGGCTGTTGTTGGATTTGGACTATTAGGTGTAGTATTAGTATTTATTATTGCTACAAAGTATTTTGGGATCGAAGCATATGACGCAGTTGAAATAGCTGCAGGATATAGTTTAGGTGCTTCAAGTATTGCATTATTTGGACGTGTTGGTGGAGGTATTTTCACTAAAGCAGCTGATGTTGGTGCTGATTTAGTTGGAAAAGTTGAAGCTGGTATTCCTGAAGATGATCCACGTAATCCTGCTGTTATCGCTGATAACGTTGGAGATAACGTTGGTGATGTTGCTGGTATGGGTAGTGACTTATTAGAATCTTACGTTAGTTCGATTATTGGTGCTGCTACTATTGGAGCATTATGGTATGCGATTGATGGAGCAATATTTGTTTTAATTGTTGCTGCTGTTGGTGTTATATCTTCAATGCTTGGAACTTTATTTGTTAAAGGAAAAGATGGAAGCAATCCTCATAAAGCGTTAAAATTAGGAACTTATGCTGCGGGACTGATATTTGTTGTTGCTGCATTTGGACTTAACTGGTATTTCGTAAATCAAGGTATATTTACAACTACTAATACTACATTACCTTACGAATATGGACCTTTCTATAGTATTGTTATTGGTCTTGCGATTGGATTGTTAATTGGTTTAGTTAGTGAATATTATACTGCTGCTGAATATCGTTATGTAAAAGAAATTGCTAAGCAATCTGAAACAGGTCATGCAACTAATATAATTAGTGGAATGGCTACTGGAATGCAAAGTACTGCAATCCCAGTTATTATCATAGCAGTTGGTACAGTAGTTGCGTTTAACTTTGGTGGATTATTTGGTATTGGACTTGCCGCTGTTGGTATGTTAGGTACTGCTGGTATGACTGTTGGTGTTGATGCTTATGGACCAATTGCTGATAATGCCGGTGGAATTGCGCAAATGGCAAAACTTGATCCTAAGGTTAGAAAAATTACAGATGAACTTGACAGTGTAGGGAATACTACTGCTGCAATTGCAAAAGGATTCGCAATTGGTAGTGCCGCTTTAACTGCATTAGCATTATTTAGTGCCTTCACAGTTGCTGCAGAATTAACAAACGGTATCAATATCGTTAATCCAAAAGTTATTGCTGGATTAATGATTGGAGGAATGTTAGCATTCTTATTTAGTTCATTAACTATTAAGAGTGTTGGTAAAGCAGCTAATCAAATGATTGAAGAAGTTCGTAGACAGTTTAGAGAAATCCCTGGTATCTTAGAAGGAACTGGAAAACCTGACTACGCACGTTGTGTTGAAATTTCAACTACTGCCGCTTTAAAAGAAATGATTATTCCTGCAGTGCTTGCAATTGGTTCACCATTACTTGTTGGTTTCTTATTCGGAGCTGAAGCACTTGGTGGAATGCTAGCTGGTACATTAATTACTGGAATAATGTTAGCAATATTTATGGCTAATAGTGGTGGAGCTTGGGACAATGCTAAGAAGTATATTGAACAAGGACACCATGGTGGTAAAGGTAGTCTAGCTCATAAAGCTGCGATTACAGGAGATACTGTTGGAGATCCATTCAAAGATACTGCAGGTCCTGCGATTGATATCTTAATAAAATTAATGACTACTATCAGTTTAGTATTCGCAACATTGTTTGGAGCAGGAATTTTATAATACGATAAAGCCATTTCTTAATTGAAATGGCTTTTTTATATGGTATAATAATTAATGGTGATAATATGAGAATTATGGTTGATGCGGACGCTTGTCCTGTAAAGAAAGAAATCTTGAAATTAGCTAAAGAATACAACATTGAAGTAATGATGTTTTTTGATAATGCTCATGTTTATGATGATGGATACAGTAAAGTCTATATCCTAGATAAAGGTGCTGATAGTGTTGATTACTTCTTGATCAATAAAACATTAGCCGGTGATATTGTCGTAACGCAAGACTATGGAGTAGCGACAATGGCGTTATCAAAAAAAGCTTATCCAATCAATCAAAACGGATTAATATTTACTGATGATAATATCTTAGGATTGCTTAACCAAAGAGCTTTTAACCAAAAAATTAGAAGGCATAAAAATATGAAGGGTCCTAAAAAAAGAACTCCTCAAGACAGTACTAAATTTTCTTTAAACCTAAGAAACTTAATTAATAGTTATTTATAGTTGCATTTTAGATATTAATTTGTTAAAATAATAACGCTTATAAAAACGGAGGTGACATAAATGGCTAATATTAAACAACAAATGAAAAGAAATCTTACAAATGAAAAAAGACGCATAGCTAACGCATCATTTAAATCAGGATTAAAATCTGCGATTAAAGACGTTGAAGTTAGTGTTGAAACTAATGATAAAGAAGCTGCTGTAAAGGCATTATCATTCGCTACTAAAAAGTTAGATAAAGCAGTTACAAAAGGTTTTTATCATAAAAACTATGTCGCTAGACAAAAATCAAGACTTGCTAAATTAGTAAATACAATTTAATTATCTTAAATCTAACAAAATTCCAACAACAAGTTGGAATTTTTTATTTACTCAAAAAAATAGTTTATTTTAACAAACTAAAATCGGGATTTAGTTCGCCTTACAACTATCTTTATTTATAATGAACACCTCTTATTTATAATCAGTCAACGAGAAAACCCTTTCAATTAGGGCTTGTTTAGAAAGTATTATAAATAGGTTAGTTATCGGTTGCCTTATTTTTACTTCATTGCTATACTTTATTTGTCAAACTATTATAATATATAAATAGTTACTAACAGGAGGAAAAGAAATGAAGAATTTATTATCATTACTTCTTCTACTTACATTAGTATTCACACTAAGTGGATGTACTACTGAAGTTGAAGAAGAATCATTAGCAGGAACATTCGTTGGTTATTCTTGGAAGGGCGAAAGCACAGGAGTAGAATTAGCTGATGCTTCTCAAAAAATTGAAACAATTTTAACACTGGATGAAGATGGAGTTATTACAGATGCATCAATCTTATTTTGGAAATTATCAGATGGTTCTTGGTATACTAGACAAGATGGTACTGCAAGAATTAGTGTTGATTTAAATGTTGATCCTATGCCAGCTACACCTGGTACAGATTACGCTAAAAGGACATCAATGTTTGATGTTGACACACATGATATGATGTCATTATACGCAGTAGCTGTTGGAGCTGATGGTACTGTTGGTTTACTTATCGTTGAACCAATCACTAGATATCAATTTGAATTAAAATTAGCTCCAGATTATGATTACTCAACACTTATTAGTGACGTAACAGTTGATGGTACAACGGATGGATTCATTCCAACTGTTAGAACATCTAGTTCGGGATTAATCAAACCTAATGCATGGACTGAATTAGCAGATAAAGATTTATTCTCAATATCGTATTTTGATCATGTAATGTCAGATGCTGGTGTATTTGAAGGAATTGACGGCACTTCTACTGTCAAAGACTTATTAATGGCAGCCGGTGTAACATTTACAATGGACTCACCTGACGAAATCTCAGTGATGTATGGTCGTCATTCACTTGGTGGATGGCAAGGAAATTATGACGCAATCGCTGCTTACTTAATTGGTAAGAACGTTAGTGAAGTTACTTCATTAGTTGATTGGTCTATTGAAAGATGGGCTGGGGGAGTTAATGATGAAAACTTCTTTGGAATTGATTTAGAAGCAGGCGCTACAAAAACTGCCCAAGATTCATTAGATGGTATTGCTGGTGCTACAGTTAGAATGTCTCGTGAGAGTACTTCTTTCCAAAGAGCGTTAGTTGCAGCGGGTATTTTAACTGAAGAAGATGTAATTAAAGGAAGATTCTAAAAAATACTAAATAAAAAAACTCAATCAATTAAATTTGATTGAGTTTTTATTATGTACCTAAAATAAATAGTTCTATTCCAATTTTTTTATCTATTCTACCTGATTTGATTTGATAATCAAGTTCTTCTAATCTAATAAGATGTCTCTTTACTGTAGTCATATTAACACTACGAGCATTCTTTACCATGTAGTAAGCTCTACCGCTACTACAGTGATAGTGTGATGCTACTCCTGCTTGATCTTTTCCATCTTTTAGAAGTAATTTTACTTGTAGTATTTCGCGATATTTATTCACTAAGATTCCTAATATTCTCAGTGGATCTTCACTATGCATTATTAAGTCATTATATATTTCTAGTGCTTCACTTCTTTTGTTTTCTAAGATATTATTAGTAATTTCATAAACATTGTCTTCAACGTTTTTAGTAATTACTTTTTTAATAGTATCTATATATATATAATCCATTCCTTCGGCATATAATAACAGTTTTTTCATCTCATTAACGGCAATTTGGGTATTATTTTCAACTCTTTTTAAGAATTCATCCATTGCTGCTTTATCAATTTTAATATTTTGTTTTCCAAGTTGTCTTCTGATCCAACTATTTAAATCAACAGCTTTCATTGGTTCACAAAACACTACTTCTGCCTTACCTTTAAGGGCTTTTGTTATTGCTTTTCTCTCATCAAGTTTTGGATAAGGTGCGGTTATTATTAAAACAGTTTCTTCAACAGGATTATTGATATATCTTACTAAAGCATCAATATCTTGCGGCATCTCTTTCTTCTGCTTTTCATTTGTTAGAAAATATGCATTCTTAATAATTACAATCTTTTTATCAGACATAAAAGGGATTGTAGATGCATCATTTATAGCATTTGAGATATTTGTTTCTTCTGCATCGTAAAAATTGAGATTGAAGTCATCAATGTCGTATTTAGCAATTACACTTTTCATTTTACTTTTAACTATAAAAGAATCGGCTCCATGTATCAAATAGATCTGCTTTTCCATAAAAACACCTCTTAAGTATTATAGCATAAATTATTAAGGTCTGTGCACCTTTTTATACTCTTTTCCAAAGATATACCTAACTATTACAGTTCCGTCTAAATCTGTTCGATATACCTTAATTCCTAACTGTTCATACCTAGAGACTACAATATCACTTGGGTGATTATGTCTGTTTTTTCTCGAAACTATAATAAATGCTTCTTCTGGCGTAATATCATCTATAAAACCAAGAGAACTACTAGTAATACTTCCATGATGAGGAACTTTGAGGTAATCAACATCAATCTCATAATCTTTTATGAAGGAGTTTTCTCTTTTTAATTCAATATCTCCTGTAAATAAATAATGTTTGTTGCTTATAAACAGACTAAGTATTATTGATCTGTTATTTTCGTTATAGTATATGTCTTTATTTTGATAGATAAAAAAACTAATATTCCCACACCCGACTAGACCATCATACTCAACGGCATTTTCTCTATTGACCAGATTAATAACATTGAAATTAGTTAATAAATCATTTGCTTCACCATAATGATCACTATGATAGTGAGTAATTATTAGGTAGTCAATTCTTTTAATGTTGTTTGTTTTTAAATAGTTTACCAAAGTATTGTATTCATCGACCTCTCCTGTATCAATTATAATGTTACATTTATCAAACCGATCTGTAATAATTGTTGAATCGCCATAGATATCTAAAAATGTAACTTTCTGAATAATATTATAATAAGGTGATCCCCAAACTAATATCAACAAGGTTATTATCAAAGCTACTGGCCTTTTAAGTGATTTCTTCATCTCATATAGATATAGCCCATAAAATAGTACTATGTAGTATATAAGGAGAGATAGAGTTGATGAAAAATACATTTTTACTACTAGAAAGTCTAATAGGGAGCTCATTTGCAAGGTAAATTCAAATATACTAATAAATACAAAATACACTCGATCTAAAAAGGGAAGTATGAAGGTAATATACCCTAGTGGTAAGATTACATATGATATGTAAAATAAGAATAAAATGTTAAAGAATAGTGATAAGAAATTCACTTGGTAGTTTAGATTCAATATAATTGGAATAGTCACAAAGAATGAAATAGTACTAAGAATAAATAATTGTTTTAGTTTTGACTCAACTTTTAATATTTTTGTGCTTAGTAATATCAGAAATGTAACTAAAAAACTTAATAAGAATCCGACATCATAGTAATAATATGGCTTAACTAAAAGCAATATGACAAATATTAGTGATAAAATGTCTAAGCTGCTCAGATCATTGTGTGTTCTTTTATTTACAATCAAAAAGATGAACATCATTGATGCCCTAGTGACAGATGGAGAAAATGAAGTAATAATCATATAAATAATAAGGAAAACAACAATTACATTCTCAATAAGTATATTACTTAGATTTGCCTTTTTTAATACACTCATAATTGCTAAAACAATTAACGAAATATGAAGCCCACTTACTGCGAATAAATGACTTATTCCAATCATATTTATTTTGTTAATTAATGTGTCATCAAATCCAGATTTATCTGCCAGAATAAAAGTTTTAATATAGTCATTTGAATACGTAAAATTTTCATCAATATAGCTGTCAAGAAAATATGAAACAGAATTTATACTTAAAGATGAATTCTTTATTTCGCAGTTTGATAAATACAATATACTTTTAATATTTTGCGATTTCAAATAATTCCTGTAGTTGAACAAATGTGGGGTCGTATTATCAATCGGATCCTGTATTTCACCCTCACAAAGTAGGCTGTCGCCAGGTCTAACTGCAATATAATCGTTAATATATACTTTAACTAGTTGATTATCGTACTCACCAATGAAACTAGAATAGTCCGCTATTTTAATATCTTTTTTCACCTTCACATCATATTGAGTACTTTCATTTGCTGATGTGAAATCAAATTGTATCATTCTTGCTAAATATACAAATAAAATCACACCAATAATTTTCAAAATATTGTTGTGATTTCTGTATAAATAGTAAATGTAAGGAAGAATCAGTATGAAATAAATCCAATTATTAAGAACCAAAATTAATAAGACTAATGATATTACGACATAGATTCCTTTATATTTAAGTTGTAATAAATTCTCTAATTTCATTCAAAGTTGCTTCGCCAATTCCTGGTACTTCGATAAGATCTTCAACTGATTCAAAATATCCATTTTCGTCGCGATAATCTATTATATTTTGGGCGGTTGCTGGACCGATTCCTGGCAATGTATCAAGTTGATCTACCGAAGCTCTATTTATATTTACTAATTCATTTAGGATATTGTCATCATTTTCATTTATCATAGGGTACTCTTCACTAACTGAAGGTATATATACAACTTGCTCGTCTCTTAATTTTAAAGAAAAGTTAAAAGTTAACGTATCTGCATCACCTGTTAATCCACCAGCTAAAGCGATTAACTGGAATAATCTTGTGTATTCCTGCATTTTATATACACCAGGATTCATTACCTCCCCTTTAATATCTACATAAATGAATTTTACTTCTTCTATTTGTTCATCACTATTGATAGGATTAAAGACAATATTTTCTTCTTGTCTATTAATTGTTCCAATCAGGAATATTACCGTCAATATTCCAATAATAGCGAATATGTAATACTTTTTTACTATTTTCATAAAGTAACCACCTCATAACTAT
>DAOVWR010000124.1 GCA_030636545.1 Mycoplasmatota bacterium | reverse complement strand
ATTTCTTCTAGTTGTTCTTTTTTGTGGGCATTTAGTAGTTTAGCTACTTCTAAATGGCTTAATTTTTCTCTTTTTTCAGCTTTTACTAATATTCTTTTGATTTCCTCCATTGATGGGTTTTTCCCAGCTTGGAGTGTATTGTGAATGTATTCTTTATCTATCATTGTCAGTCACCCTTTCTATGTCGATATGATCTCCTACTCCGAGATCAATAACATGTCCAACTCCAACAATTCTTCCTTCAATACAGTTACGACATTGATTGGATGTATCGGTTGTACATATTTTATTTTGATATATTTCATATAATGCTCTATTTTCTGTAGGACTAATATTAGGCATCATTATATTAGCTCCTGTTTTCAAAGCTTTTTCTCTTCCGATAGTGTGTAAACTACCAAGAGCGGTAGTTGCGGGAAGTAGTACTTTTGGTAATATTAAGCGAACTAAAGCTACCATCGCTAATGATTCAGATAGTGTTCCTGAATCATTTCCTTTAAGTTCAGTATCTTCATGACAGAGATATGGTCCTATTCCGACCATGTGAGGACCTAGCTCTTTTAGATATACTAAGTCTTCAACTAAATCTTCATTTGTCTGTGTAGGTGAACCTACCATAAAGCCGGCTCCTACTTGATATCCAATCTCTTTTAAATTACTAAGACATTCTCTTCTGTTATCGAAACTCATGAAGTCAGCATGTAAATATTCATATAATCTTCTAGAAGCTGTCTCATGCCTTAGTAAATACCTGTCAGTCCCAGCGTCATATAGTTTTTGATATGATTCTTTTGACCTTTCCCCGAGAGACAAAGTAACTCTCACATCAGGCATTTCTTCTTTAATTCTTTTTAACATATCAACTAATAATTCATCAGTGTAATAAGAATCTTCACCACTTTGAATTACAAATGTTCTATATCCTAAAAGATATCCGCTCTTGCAGCATTCTAGTATTTCATCTACTGTCAAACGATACCTTTTGATTGTTTTAACTTTATAATTAATACCACAGTATTTACAGCCCATTTTACAATGGTTTGAAATCTCAATAAGACCTCTTAAATAAACTCTGTTTTGATAGTGTTTATATTTAACATCATAGGCTTTCTTGTTTAAATAAGTGATTTCTTTCTCTGTAATATTGTTTAAGATATACAAAAACTCATCTTTTTCAAGATTTATTTCTTCAGTTAATTTATCAATTAATTGAATTATTTTACTACTAGTAATTTCATCATTTTCAGATGCTACTTTTAGTTTTGGAAATATGTAGTTCATAGTATCACTCCTAGCCATATATATTATATAAAATATAAAGAAAAAACCTTGTAACCTAAGTTACAAAGTTTAATTTTTTATCGTTTTTTAAATTACTTCCAATCAATATCTTTGATTGCTGCTTCGTATTGTGTTTCCATATTTCCAAAATAACCACATTGTTTATTAAATAAAAGTCTGAATCCGTCTGGTTTAGTAGCTCCTTGACGGTTTTTAGAAATAATGATATCCACTTGATTAGGACGTGTAGTTGTTTTTGGTTTATAGTATTCATCACGATATAAGAATAAGATAATATCAGCATCTTGCTCAATTGATCCTGAGTCACGTAAATCGGCCATTACCGGTATTCTATCATCTCTTCTTTCTACTTGTCTAGAAAGTTGTGATAATGCAATAACAGGTATTTTAAGTTCACGAGCAATCTCTTTTAATACTCTTGATATTTCCGAAACTTCTTGAACACGGTTAACTCCTGGGTTTGATCCGCTAAGTAGTTGTAGGTAATCAATAATTACTAAATCTAGTTTGCCTTCTTGTACTAATTTACGGCATTTTTGTCTAACTTCAGTAATTTTAACTGTCCCAACATCATCAAACATGATGTTTAATTTTGATAAACTATCAATTGCCACATTTAATTGTTCCCATTCAGCATTTGTAATATGTCCGGTTCTTATTTTATCACTATGGATTCTTGATTCAGAACTTAACATTCTACTAACTAACTGATCACTACCCATTTCCAGTGAGAAGAAAGCGATATGAGGTTTGCTTTTCATCTTTGCAACATTAGTTGCGATATTTAATGCAAAAGCTGATTTACCCATTGATGGACGAGCTGCGATAATCATTAGTTCCGAAGGTTGAAGACCTAAAGTATATTCATTTAATTCTTCAAATCCAGTATCTAACCCTGTTAGACGTCCTTGATTTTCACCTGTTTTTTCAATTTTGTTTATTACTTCATCAATTACTTTACTGATTCCAGCGAAGTCTGATGTTCTTCTTCCTTTAACAATATCAAATATTAGTTTTTCAGAGTTGTTTGAAAATTCTGTTGCATCATCTGTGGTAAATCCATCTTCTCTAATTTTCAAACAAGCATCCATAATATTTCTTGTCATTGCTTTATCTTTTACGATATTAATATAGTTATGTAAATTTTGAATTGAAGGAACAAAGTTGATTAATCCAATGATATAATCAACACCACCAGCATCTTTTAATAAGTCTTTAGTTTCTAAGATATTTGTAAGAGTTGTATAATCAATTGCTACTCCATCATTAAAGAGTCCCACCATTGCAGTGTAAATGACTTTATGACGATATGTATAGAAATCATCTTTAACTAAGGCATCAATCAATATCTTGATTGT
>DAOVWR010000091.1 GCA_030636545.1 Mycoplasmatota bacterium | reverse complement strand
ATAGTTATTACTGAAAGTATGGAACCAGATATTATGGTGTTTGATTTAATTATCGTAAAGAACCCAAACATTGATGAGCTTGAAGTAGATGATATAATTACTTTTTATGCCGACATGAATTATGATGGTGAAAAAGACGTTATTACGCATTATATCTATTCAATAAATGAAAATGATGATGGAGATTTAATATTTAGAACTAATGGATATTTTGAAAATGAAGCAGACACTTTTCCTGATTACTGGTTACTCGGAGAAGATGATATTTTAGGAGAATATGCATTTAAAATATCAAAACTTGGATATTTAGTACAATTTGTTAAGAGTCCATTTGGAATCGCAGCTTTAGTTGTGAATGCTGGTGTTATTGCCGGTATAGTATATCTAATAAAGAAAAGTGACGTTAAAGTTGAAGAAAAAGAAGAAGATAAAACTGAATAAGATTTATCTTTAGAATAAAGTGATAAATATGAAGAATTCATTAATGAAACATAAATTTAAAAGATTAAGAAGAAAACTAAAGAATCTATCCAAAGACAACAAGAATTTTTATGTCTGGATTGGGTTTTTTATTTTTGGTTTGATTCTACTTGTTAATATTGGGTTTATGACTATTTATCTTATTAATAACGATTATCAATATAGAGTGATAGATCATGCTTATGTAGATGTTGTATTACCTAATCAAGAAATCGATACAACTCTTCAATTAGGAATTGTTAAAATTGAGGAAACTAGTTTGGCTGAATTAAAAGTTGGCGATAGTGTTGTTGTTTATAGTGACTTTAAAATAGATGTTTATTGGGTTGAAACAATTGTTAGTATCGATGCATCTGCTAAGGAAGTAACAGTTACGTACGATAATGTTAGTACGGAAACATTTAGTGAAGATGATATCTTAGGTATTTATGTTGAAGACGCAGACTTCTTTGGAACTATTTACTATTCAGCATCATACTTAAGGGGATTTATCTTTTTAACTATTACTCATGGGATCATATTATACGGATTTTATTATATCTTTTTAGCTAAAAAAGAAACTATAATGTAAATGGTTTAAAGAGGTGCTAAAAATGAATGAAACAATTAGTAAATATATTAAGAATGGATTATTTATATTATTTGTACTTGTCTTAGGTACTTACATATTACTTGAACTTTTTTCACCTGAGAAAACTATTGAAGTTTTAGGATATAAACACTATGTAGTTATATCATCAAGTATGGAACCTGATATTATGATAAATGATATGATTATTGTTCATAAAGTAGATGAAGATAAATTAGAAGTGAGAGATGTAATTACGTTTGATGTGTATATTCCTGAACTAGGGAGTAACTCAAGAGTAACTCATTATATCGGAGACATCCAAGTTATCGGTAGTGATACTATATACAAAACTCAAGGAGCTACAAAAGATCCAGGAGATTATGATGTTTGGAAAAATGCTGATAATGATATTATTGAAATAACATATGATGATATAGATGGACGAGTAGTTTTAGTCATTCCTTACTTAGGATACGCTGTGAAAATACTACAAGATCCAGTATCAGTTGGGTTATTAAGTGTTAATGTCCTTATTATATACTTTCTTGTTAAGGCTATCAAAAAGCTAAAAGAAGAAAAAGAAATTGTTGAGTGAACCTATGGGTTCACTTTTTTTATTAAAAAAATAGGTATAATATAGCGATGTTTTATTTGTATA
Source organism: Mycoplasmatota bacterium (assembly GCA_030636545.1). Taxonomy (GTDB): domain Bacteria; phylum Bacillota_I; class Bacilli_A; order Izemoplasmatales; family Izemoplasmataceae; genus JAFGXW01. The sequence continues at coordinate 2,785 of DAOVWR010000091.1, read as the reverse complement.
TGTTATAATTAATTGGATAAATATTTTAATAATAGGAGGTGGTTTTGTGGTAAGTATAATCTTTGTTTTACTCTTACTACTATTCTTCGGAATTCTTTCTAATTCATTAAGTATCTTAGCTATCTCGGGAATTATTATTGTAATAGGATATAAGTATAGAAACTTATTTAAAAAAGCATATATATTATATATATTAGCATTGGTGATAGTTGCCTTGTCTGTGTATTTTTTTACATATGATTGGGTTAAGTATATAGAAAAAGGATTGATCGGCTATGCATTTTTACTAGTTGTTATGATTACTGGAACTTTGCCGAGTAAATGGACATTAACAATTAACTTAAAAATTAATAGAGGAGTATTTTCGATATTGGCTTTTATTCTGATCTCACCTCATGCCATATATCATGTATTAGGATTTTCGAGTGGTGTTAATCTATTTGGTCTTGTTGCTTATGTCTTAATGATTCCTTTAACAATAATTTCTTTTAAAGTAGTTAGAAAAGAGATAGAAGTAAAAGATTGGATCATGATTCAAAAAGCAGCTTACATTATCTATCTAGCATTATTTGTTCATTTATTAATGGTAGCTAGCTGGGAAAACAAAATTATTTATGCAGTTATATTTACTTTATATTTAAATAATAGATTTATTAAGGAGTTAAAAAAATGAAATTACTAGAGAAGGTTATTTATTCTTCAATCTTATTTTTAGCGATCTATACTGTTATTTCTCTAGGTCTTAGACTCTTGGAAATAACAAGTGTATATAATTCTCATATGATTGGTGGAGTAATTGCCACAATTGTAGGAATGTTATTTTTCATGTTTTTAGTTATAAAAAAGAAGTAATACTACTTTCAAAATAAAGAATTAAAAGATTTACAGGAGGAAGAAAAATGGTAGAAATATTATCAAGAATTCAATTTGCATTTACAATTTCATTTCACTTTATCTTTGTACCATTAACGGTAGGATTAATACTAATTATCGTTATGTTCGAAGCCATATACTATTTTAAAGATGATGATAGATACAGAAAACTATCTAATTATTATAGTGATATATTTTTGATTAATTATGCTTTTGGTATTGTAACTGGAATTGCCATGACAGTTCAATTTGGAACGAACTGGGCAAATTATACATATGCGATGGGAGAAGTTTTTGGCTCAGCATTAATTTTAGAAGTTATAATAGCATTCTTTTTAGAATCAACTTTCACAGGAATTTGGTTATTTAGAAGACATAGATTGTCAAAAGGACTTCGTTTATTTACTGTTTCAATGATTGCCCTTGGAACATCTTTATCAGCTATCTTTATTATTACAGCAAATGGATTTATGCAAAATCCAGTTGGAGCATCTTGGAATGGTAGTAAGATTATCCTTGAAAACTTTAAAGAAGTTTTATTTAATCCATATGCTTGGTATATGTTTGCACATAATCATTTATCAGCAATCATTTTATCAGGATTTGTTGTACTTGCAATTAGTTCATGGCATTTATTAAAAGGTAAAGAAAGTGATAAAGAACTATTTAGTATTAGTGCTAAATATGGTGCTTGGATTATTTTAATAGTCGGAATCCTTATTCCAATTAGTGGTAGTGCCTATTTAGATTATATAAATGGTATTCAACCAACTAAAATTGCGATGATTACTGGAGCTGCAACGGGCGGATTAGAAACCATTGTTAAGATTGCTTTTGAGTCTATGAAAGGACTTGGCTATCTACTTTTAGTAATAGCTATGTATACTTTAATATTCTTTAAGAAGTTTCTTAAATCAAAAACATTACAGAAAATATATATTTGGTTAGTACCCTTACCCTATCTAGCAATTATTGCTGGGTGGATGGTAACTGAAATGGGACGTCAGCCTTATATTATTTATAATATTATGGAAGTATCTGAAGGAATTAGTGATGTACCTGTAGCGCAAATTTGGTTCTCACTTATTTCAATCACAGTTATGTATGCAATCTTATTCTTTATGGATTATGTCTTAACAATGAGTAGAATTAAGAAAGGTATCAATGATATAGGAGGTGAGTCTAGTGAGTAATGAATTATTAGCAATTATTGGCTATATTATTATCTCGTTTACTTGGGTAGCATATCTAGTTCAAGAAATGTTTATCACTGGATCAAGTGCACTCAATATGTTTGTTTGCAAAAATGAAGCTGAAAGAAAACAAATTCAAGTTTCATCAGGTCTTCATTTTGATGGAATTGAAGTTTGGTTTGTTGTTGCTTTAACAATTACTATTGGTGCATTTCCTTTAGTAATCGGAACAATATTCTCTTATATGTATATAATAATTTTCTTATTAATATATGCGATTATCGCAAGAGGTGTTTCAATTGAGGTTATCTATAAATTAGATTCACCCCGTTGGATAAAATCAATGACTATTACTTGGACTGTTTCTAGTATCTTGATTATCTTTATTTTAGGAGTATATATTACTAATATCTTTTATGGTTTCCCACTAGACAGTAGTGGAATGATTTCTTCATATATAAGTATTTTTAATATAACTGGGATAGCTGGTGGATTACTATTTGTAGTGTTAGCCCTTGCATCTGGCTCGTCTTGGATAAAACTGAATACTGTTGGAGACCTTGGAGAAAGAGCAATTAAAGCTGTTAAGAAGGTTGGAATATTTTATACAATTCCCGTTTTACTATTATTAGCATTTATGGGATTTAATAATACTGAAGCTTCAATTTTTATCGGAGAGTTATTTAGTAAATCATTTATTTTCTTTGTATTTCCATTAT
>DAOVWR010000045.1 GCA_030636545.1 Mycoplasmatota bacterium | reverse complement strand
TATTTGCTGTTGTTGGTGGAATTACCGCTTATAAATTGGAAAAGAAATATAAAGAGCGAAAAATCTTAATATATGTTCCGCTATTTATGATAATTTCTTTTTGGCTGATATTAGTAGATAGTATTATCTTTGTACCATTTGTAATTCTCGGATTTTTGGATAGTTTGTTTTACGTTGTATTGTTTGACTATATGAACCGTATTATTCCATCAGAAACAAGAGCTACTGCACTGAGTTTCTTTGGAATGTCATTTAGTATTATAATGATTATAATTTTCCCATTAGTAGGACTTATTGGGGATTTATATGGACTAAGAACTAGCTTTTTCATCCTAGCAATTATTGTTACATTATTCTATTTATTCTTATTACAAGTTATTAGTAAAAATCACTTACAAACTGAGTAAAGATGTTCGCACGCGAACATCTCTTTTTATTGAAAATAATTTGCTTGAGAAATAGGTGGTTTTTGATATAATATTAAGGTAGAGCATTTAAGGAGTGATAACTCATGAAAGCTATAATTTATTATTCAATGACAAAAAAACAAAAGTGTAAAAATATTGCATATCAAATTGAAGGAGATCATTTTGAGATTGAAGATTTGCACAAGCCAAACAAATGTGCTTTTTTTCGAGTGATTCATTATGCATATATAGTTATAGCTAATAAGGATATTGAATTTAAAACTCCAAAAATTGATTTTGATCAGTATGATGAAATTTTTCTTGTTTCGCCTGTTTGGGGAGGTAAGATTTGTATCTTTATGTCAAGATACTTAAAACAAAATATTTTCACGAATAAAGAGGTAACTGTAGTAAGTTCATCAATTGGTGAAAATAATGATTATTTAGATAGTGTTAAAGAGGTTATTGATAGTTCAAATAAAATTGTTAAACACATTACATATATTAAAGGAATTAAGACTAGCGAGAGAAAGGTGTAACTATGTATAAAATACTTAAAAAAGAAACTTTAAACAAAGATGTTGATTTAATGGTTGTACATGCACCATTAGTTTCTAAAAATGCACTTCCTGGACATTTCATTATTTTAAGAGTAAACGACGAGGGAGAAAGAATTCCCTTAACTATAGTTGATATAGAAGGAGAAAATGTATCAATAATTTATCAAAAATTAGGATATTCTACTAGTCTTCTCGGTCAGCTTAATGAAGGAGATTCTATTGCTGACTTTGTTGGTCCTTTAGGTAAACCTGCTCATATTAGAGATGTCAAGAGTGTCTTAGGAATTGCTGGCGGAGTTGGAGCTGCACCATTACTTCCGCAACTTAAAGAATATAAAAGAAGAGGGGTTAATGTTGATTTAGTAATTGGGGCAAGAAACAAAGACTATATCATCTTGCTAGATAAATATAAAAAGTATTGTGACAATATTTATGTTGCCACTGATGACGGATCATTAGGAACTAAAGGTTTTGTAACTGATGTTCTTGTTGAATTATATAAAGAAAAGAAATATGATCATACAATCGCAATTGGTCCTTTAGTAATGATGAAATTTGTTGTTATATTAAATAAAAAATATAATATACCAACTGATGTATCATTAAATCCTATTATGATTGATGGGACAGGAATGTGTGGAAATTGTCGAGTAACAATTGATGGTAAAACATTCTTTGCTTGTATTGATGGTCCTGATTTCCCTGGTGAGGGAGTTAATTTTGATGAACTTATTGCTCGTCAAGATTATTATCACGAAGAAGAACATGTGTGCAATTTAAGGTTGGTGAAGAAATGAAGGGTCCAAGAGTAGTGATGCCTGTCTTAGACAAGGTTATCAGAAGATCAAATTTTGAAGAAGTAGCTTGCGGATACTCATTAGCTGAAGCTCAACTTGAGGCATCACGTTGTTTAGATTGTAAGAATCCAAGATGTGTACCTGCTTGTCCTGTATCAATTGATATTCCCAAGTTTATTGGCGAATTAATTGAAGGTGATTTGGATCAAGCATATTACACTATATATGATGCTAACATTTTACCTTCTGTTTGTGGACGCGTTTGTCCACAAGAGAAACAATGTGAACAAGCATGTATCGTCGGAATCAAAGGTGAACCAGTTTCAATTGGTGCACTTGAAAGATTCTTAGGAGATTATTCATTAGAAAATAATGTTTTAAGAGAAACTAAAATAATTGAAAATAATATCAAAGTAGGAATAGTAGGAAGCGGTCCAGCAGGACTAGCCAATGCAGCTGAAATGAGAAGAATGGGATATTCAGTTGATATCTTTGAAGCTCTTCATGATTTTGGTGGAGTATTAAAATATGGAATTCCTGATTTTAGATTACCAAAAGATATTGTAACAACAGAAATAGATCGTTTAAAAGATATGGGAGTTAGATTCCATAAGAATGTTGTTATTGGAAAATCAATAACAATTGATCAAATGATGAATGAAGAAGGATACCAAGCATTATTCCTAGGTAGTGGAGCTGGGCTTCCTAGTCCTTTAGGAGTACCTGGAGAAAATCTAAGTGGAATCTATTACGCAAATGAATTCCTAACAAGAGTTAACTTAATGAAGTCACATAAATTCCCGGAATCTGCAACACCTGTTAGAATCGGGAATAAAGTAGCTGTTGTTGGTGGAGGAAACGTAGCAATGGATGCTGCTAGAACTGCTAAAAGATTAGGCGCAAAAGAAGTGTTTGTTTTATATCGTCGAGATATGGACGCACTACCGGCAAGACTTGAAGAAATTCATCACGCAATTGAAGAAGATATTGATTTTAGATTGTTATTGAATCCTGTAGAATTTATTGGTGAGAATTATCGTTTAAAACAAGTAAGATGCGAAATCATGGTACTTGGAGAAAAAGATAAATCAGGTCGTAGAAGACCAATGCCTACAAACACATTCAAGACATTTGATATTGATTCGTGTGTTATTTCAATTGGCCAAAGACCTAACCCAATTCTTAAAGAATCAGAAGCTGATTTAGATGTAGATCAATGGGGTAGAATAGTTGTTGAAAATCATCAAACATCAATCCCTGGTGTATTCGCTGGTGGGGATGTTGTTAGTGGCGCTGCTACAGTAATTTTAGCAATGGGTGCCGGTAAAGATGCTAGCATCGAAATGGACAAATATATTAAATCAAAGCAAAGTGAATAACTTTGCTTTCTATATTTGACAAATTGCTATAAAAAGTGTAAACTTTCTCTATATAATGCTTTGATATTCAAAATAAATTTATGGAGGAAAATAATATGTCAAAAATTGGTATGTTAGTTTGTGGTAATTCAGGAATTGATTATATTGAACATAAATATGATATCCCTGTTATTAGATCAATTATATTTATAGGGGAAGATGAGTATACAGATTTCATCGATATTAAAGCTGATGAATTTTATGAGAAATTAAGATTAGATAAATCATTAGTGGCTTCAACAGCTCAGGCAGCAACTGGAGTTATCTTAGAACAATATGAACAAATGCGCGACAAAGGTTATGATGAGTTATTAGTTATTACTCTTTCAAAAGAGTTAAGTGGTACTTATCAAGGATGTGTCTTAGCTGCATCAATGATTGAAAACTGTAAAGTGACAGTTTTTGATACAAAAAGTGTCGCGTATCCTCAAGCTAAAATAGCACTAGATGCTGCTAAAATGCTTGAAGAAGGCAAGAGTTTAGAAGAAGTGATTAAACATATGGAATTTATTAGAGATAATCATACATTTTGGTTTAGTGTAGATACTCTAAGATATTTAGTTAAAAATGGAAGACTTAGTGGAGCTAGTGGCTTCGTGGGAAGTTTGTTGAAAATTAAGCCTTTACTGGGACTTACTAAAGACGGCCGTTTAGAATCTTTAGAAAAGATTAGAACTACAAAGAAGTCTACTGATCGAGTTATCGAAGTTTTCTTGGAAGCAGTTGAGGGGAAAGATGTAGAGCCGTTCTTAATCCATGCAATCGCACCTGAACGCATTAAATATATTACTGAAAAATTATTAGAGGCAAAACCTGATTTTAAAGAAATTAAAGTATATCCATTAGCTCCAGTGGTAGGCGCACATGTTGGACCTAACACAATAGCTCTAGGATATATTCTAAATAAATAATTGAGGAGGGATACTAATGGAATCACCAAAAAAAGTTATTAATGAACTACTAGTTGAAGTGTTTAATCATATCCTTAGTATTGAAGGACAAACACTAAGAGAAAGAGGAATTAAACTTTCAATGAATGAAGTTCATGTATTAGAAGCAATTAAAAAAACAGAAACACCAACAATGACTAATATTGCACGAAGACTAAGAATTACAGTTGGTACTTTAACAACTTCGACAAACCGATTAGTTGAAAAGGGATATGCTAATCGACACCGTGAGGAAGAAGATAAAAGAAAAGTAATTGTTGGGCTTACAGAAAAAGCACATGAAGTATTAGCTATTCATGATAAATTTCATGATGAGATGATTGATGCAACTTTTGCTGATATGAAACTTGATGAAGATGAATTACTAATGCAGTCACTAGAAAATTTAAGTGAGTATTTCAAAAATAAATATTAGTTTTACAATTTAAATTAACTTTACAATAAAACATAGTTTTGTTAGAATAATTACAGAATATTTTTTGTAAGGAGGTGTTCGTATGATTAGTTCAGACATTATTAGAGGTCATCTTGAAAGTGTAATCTTAAAATTAATAATAGAAAAAGATATGTATGGATATGAAATATCTAATTATATTAGTGATAAAACAGAAAATCGTTTTAACATTAAGGAAGCAACACTGTATTCTGTTATTGCAAGATTACAAAAGAAAGAGCTTATATCTCCATATATTGGAGAAAAATCACATGGTGGTAAAAGACGTTATTATACAATAACACCTTTAGGAAAAGCATATTATGAACAAAAAATAATTGAGTGGAAAGAAGTGAAAAGTGTTTTAGAAACACTTCTGGAGGATAAATCATGAGAAAGATAGAGAATTTTGTTAAACATACTTTTAAAGATGTATCCAAAGAAGGAAAAGCTGAGTTAATCAAATCAGTCACAGTATCACTTATTGAAAAAGTTGAAGACTTAATAGAATTAGGAATGACAGAAAAAGAAGCAATTGATAAAGCTGTTACTGAATTTGGAACAGTTGAAGATTTTTTCCAAGTTCCTGAAGAATTAACAAGAAAAGAAAAAAGAAGAAAAACAATGAACCATTACAAGAATGATTTACTATTTAGTGGAGTAGGAAGTATTATCATTATTAGTATCTTACTTTATACAAATTTATATTTTAATCCTAGTATTTTATGGTTTGTAATACCTTCTATCGCGGTTCTATGGTGGCCGTTGGCAATATTGTACAACTTGCTAAATAAAAGAGAAAATCGAAAGGAAGAAAACGATGAGTAAAATTGCTGTAATCGCAACAAGTACTGGAAGTTTAGATTACTTAGATTTAAAGAATGAAAATTTAAAGATTTTAAGATTAAAAATTCTTGCAGGAGATAAAGAGTATAGTGACTTTGTAGAATTAACTGCTGAAAAGTTTTATAGCATGCTTAATGCTGATAAATCATTAGTACCATCATCTTCATTACCTTCAATTGGTGAATTATTAGAAATGCTAGAAGAAGTAGAAAAAGAAGGATATGAAGAAGTTATTATAACTACTATCTCATCACAACTTAGTGGATCTTATCAAGTTGGGGTTATGGGACAAAAACAATATAAAGGTAATTTAAAAATTCATGTTGTAGATTCATTAAATGCTGGACCTGCTGAAGGTTATTTATCACTTGAAGCATTAAGATTAATTGAAGAAGGGAAATCAGCTAAAAAAGTAGTTGCATTCCTAGAAGCATTAATTCAAAAGAAAAAACACTATTTACTAGTTGATAATCTAAGATTATTTATCGCAAACGGAAGATTAAGTGGAGCTAGTGGGTTTATCGGAAGTATGTTAAAAATTAAACCTATCTTACAAGTAACACTTGAAGGTAAAATTGAATCATTTGAAAAAGTTAGAACTGCTAAAAAAGCTTTAGTCAAAATAGTTGAAATAATTTTATCAGATTTAGAAAAAATGGATGATTTCATTATGATATATGAGACATCAGATAATTTAGAAGCAATTGAATATGTAAAAGCTGAAATTGAAAAAGTTTATCCTAAACATAAAAGTTTCCAAGCACCAATCACACCAGTTATTGGTTGTCACACTGGAACTGGAGCTATCGGAGTTGCTTTTTACGATTTAACAAAATAGATAAGACGTTTATAACGTCTTTTTTATTGGTTTGTTTGATTAAATAATATATAAATGTTACAATTATAAAAGTGAAAAACTATCTAATGCAAAGGTGATTATATGAATACTAAACGACTAGTTACTCTTAGTGTGTTTCTATCTATGAGTATTGTATTAAGTATTGTTGAATCCTTTATCCCATCAATTTCAATACCTGGGGCAAAACTAGGACTTGCCAATATTATGACGCTTGTTATCCTGAATTTATATGGAGAAAAAGACGCTTTTTTAATTGTTATCTTAAGAATCTTTTTAGTGGGATTATTAAGAGGAACAATCGGAGCTCCGGGTTTCTTTTTAAGCTTATCAGGTGGTCTCATAGCTTACATAATGATGGTTATCTTTTTGAAACTTAAAATATTTAGCACAGTTAGTGTAAGTGTTATGGGGTCTTTAGGTCATTCCCTTGGCCAGATATTAATGGCAATAATAATATTATCGACGCCTGAGCTTGCCTATTACTTCCCGCTCTTATTCTTAATAGCGATACCAACAGGAATATTCACAGGACTTGTTGCTAAAAAGTTTAATGATATATCTAGGAAATCAATATTGGTATAAAAAAAGCGAAATTCATTTGAATTGCGCTTTTATTTTATTCATATAATATATTTAGATACATTGATTCTAAGTTTTCACTAAAATAAATTGTACCATCTAATCCATACCAGATGGCTTCTAATCCTTCAATTCCATTGACAAAATCTTGTCCTTCTTCAATTGTCATTAAGAAGATCGCTGTTGAATATAAATCAGCAAGTGCTGCATCACTTGTTACAATACTAACACTTCGTGAGTTTTGCTCAGGCATTAATGTAACATTATGAATGATATGGTGATAAATTGTATCACCAATTTTGTAGTATTGTTGGTAATCACCACTTGTAACTAGTTGATCTCCAGCGCTTAAGTATAGTGTTGCGTAGTAAGGCAAAGTATATGTAGGATCTGTGATAGCTAGTAAAAATTGTCCACTTTCTCTTGTTGGGTGTGTTCCACCTATAGAGATATTAGATTCGCCATTATTAATTAAGTATCCATCAAGATTTAGTGAATCTAAATATTCAACAATTTTACCAGAAATATACCCTTTTGATATTCCTCCTAAATCTAAACTCATATTAGGACCCATTGTTATAGTATAGTTTTCACTATCTAGTATAATGTCATTTGGATTTGTGTAAACTTTGGCATTTAATAAGTCTTGCATAACTGGAACTTCACAAACATTGTATATATTACAATTTTCACGGTAATTATGCCAAATTGTTAAAACTGGTCCTAGGGCCATGTTAAACAAATTATCAACATCTTCTTGGTGAGTTAATGTGAAATTAATTAGTTCATATAACTCCGGTAATATCGTGTGAGTAGTAGTCGGATCATTATTGATTGTTTTGATATTTACATATCCTTCATAAGTATAATATTTATCACTTATTTTATGATATAAGGAAATAATATCTTCAAGATCTTCAAAAACCTCTAAACTATCAATTTGTTCATATTTATTAAAGTATATTTTCGCAGTAACAACAGTATGTAAATAAGAAGACCAATTTTTATAACACTCCAAAGTATCAGTGTCTTCTACTAAACTACAAGATGCATTCAAATATAAAATATGAACGGATCTCGTTAAAACGGTTACTCTATCATGATAGTCTAAAGTATAAGTGATAGTATATATACCAGGAGAACTAGTATCTACTGGATTATCTACAGTTACATAATCACTTAAATCAATACCACTATCCCTAGCAATATACCCATAATCGTAATATTGTTCACCTTCAGTAAGATAAATTAGTTCTTCACCAAACATATCAAAAATGACATTATCATAGATTGGATCTGGAACATTTTCTTTACACCCAGTTAAAGTTAAACTAGCGAGCATAATTAGTAAAATACTTAGTGTTTTTTTCATAGCTGTTCGTCCTTTCAAATACAAAAAATTGTTACTTAATATACATTATAAGATAAAAAAACTGGCTTAGCCAGTTTTTTAATCATATTTTTCTTCGTGATATTCGAGCAATGCCTTCATTACTCTAATCATATTATTAGTAGAAACACTACTACCAGCATATCCATCAATTAAATCTTGTTCATCAATATTAGTTGTATTCAATATATCAAAGTACTGAGCATTTGTAAATACTGATATTCCGTCTAAGTCAACTAGTGATTTTCCAACTAGCCAAGGGATAAACTCAGTTTCGAAATCTTCTAATGTTTTACCGGCAGGTGTTGGACTACTGTCACCCCACATACCAGCGATATAATGGTCTGAACTATCATCATTAAATGAAATTGTTCTTATATCATTAGTGTATCTATTGATTTCAACAAAAGCAACTTGCCAGTAATTTACATCAGCGTTACGACAAGTACATGATAAATAAGTTATTTGATATCTTACATAGTCTCTTAATTGAAATTCAAGTAAGATAAATGCATTTTTTTCTGTTTCGTCTCCGTGTCCGCTTACATGCATAAATTGTAAAGCATTATCAACAACAGTTCCATCAATTACAGGACAATCTTCACAGACTTCGCAATCTTCACAAACTTCACAGTCTGCGTTTGGATCTGGATTAGGATCTGGATTTGGGTCTGGATCCTCAATATCAACAAGACATTCAGAACCGATACATACATCATCACATGCCGAGAGTGATAATACTAAAAAGAAAAGCATCATTGCAAGTAATAATTTCTTCATTAAATTT
>DAOVWR010000079.1 GCA_030636545.1 Mycoplasmatota bacterium | reverse complement strand
TTGGTTCTACTATTACTCTAACTTCACGACCGGCTTGAATTGCATATGCTTGTTCAACTCCATCGATATTTTTAGAGATACTCTCTAATTGTTCTAAACGCTTAATGTATGAATCCAATGATTCACTTCTAGCACCTGGTCTTGCCGCACTAAGTGCGTCTGATGCAGCCACTAAGACAGCAATAACTGTTTTTGCTTCTTTATCACCATGATGAGTTTGGATTGCGTCTACTACAGCAAGTGGTTCTTTGTATCTATTTGCTAAGTTAACACCTATTTCAACATGAGAACCTTCAACTTCATGGTCAATTGCTTTACCAATATCATGTAGTAATCCAGCACGTTTAGCTAAGACTTCGTCTTCACCAATTTCGACTGCTAGTTTACCAGCTAAGAACGCACATTCAATTGAGTGTCTTAATACGTTTTGTCCATAACTTGTTCTGAAATGTAATCTACCAAGTAGTTTTACAATGTCAGGATGAACTCTACCAATACCAACCTCAAAGACTGCTTCTTCACCTTTGTCTCTAATGAAACGGTCTACTTCGTCTCTTGTTTTTTCAACAACTTCTTCAATTCTACCAGGATGGATTCTTCCATCTGCTACTAATGATTCAATTGTTCTTTTTGCGATTTCTCTTCTAATTGGATCAAATCCACTTAGTACTACAGCCTCAGGTGTATCATCAATAATTAAATCTACTCCTGTGAGTGCTTCAATTGTTCTAATGTTTCTTCCTTCACGTCCAATAATACGACCTTTCATTTCGTCGTTTGGTAACGTTACAACTGAAACTGTTCTTTCACTTGTAACATCTTGGGCGTATTTCTGAATAGCTTGTGATAACAGATGTTTCGCTTTTTTGTCAACTTCTAGTTTTGCGTTTTCTTCTTGTTCTCTAATGTATGCAGCAATTTCAATAGCCATTTCGTCTTCTACTCGTCTTAAGATTAAATCCCTTGCTTGCTCTACACTAAATCCTGCGATTTCAATTAATTTTGTGTTTTGTTCATCTATTAATTTATCTAGTCTGTTGTTTTTATCATCTAATGATTGTTTTCTACGCTCGATGTTTTCTTCTTTTTTATCTAAATTAAATTCACGCTTATCAAGGTTAGAAATTCTTCTATCCATAGTTTGCTCGCGTTGCAATAATTTATTTTCAGTAGCAGCTACTTCACTTTTTCTTTCCTTAAGTTGCTTTTCAAAATCTAATTTTAGATTATGTATATCTTGTTTAGTTTCTAATAAGACTTCTTTTCTGTGTTTTTCTGCTTGTTTTTCGGCGTCTTCAATTATATGATTTACTTTTTGACGGGCTTTATTTAAGCCGCGTTCTACCATCATGACACGTAGAAAGAAACCTCCTACGATACCAAATGTTATAAATAACAGACCAGAGAGAATTAATAATAATGATTCATTCATTATTTTTCCTCCGTTCGTTTTTAAAAATTCAAATATTTATTATAAACATAATACGTTAATTATGAGTAGAAACTAGTTTTTTTATAACTATCTTATTATAACTTTATTGTCCTCAAAAAGTCAATGAATATAAACTATTAATACAAAAAAAAGGCGTTTAAATTAAACGCCTAACTTTTCTCTAACTAATCCTTCGATTTCTTTTAATAACTCAGGATTCTCATGTAGATATTTTTTAACATTTTCACGGCCTTGACCGATTTTATCACCTTTATAACTGAACCAAGATCCAGCTTTTTTGATAATTTCTTCTTCGACTGCGATATCAATAATTTCACCAGTTTTCGAAATACCTTTACCATAAATCAAATCAACAATAACTGTTTTAAATGGTGGAGCAACTTTATTCTTAACAACTTTAACTCGCGCTAAGTTACCAACGATATCTGTCCCGTGTTTAATTTGTTCTCCTCTTCTAATTTCTAGTCTTACAGAAGCATAGAATTTTAAAGCACGACCTCCTGGTGTAACTTCAGGGTTACCAAACATAACGCCAACTTTTTCACGAATTTGATTAATGAACATTGTAATAGTTTGTGATTTAGAAATAGCTCCACTTAACTTTCTCATTGCTTGAGACATTAGTCTTGCTTGAAGGCCGACATGACTTGCGCCCATGTCTCCTCTAATTTCTGCTTCAGGTACTAGAGCGGCTACACTATCAATTACAATTATATCAATTGCACCACTTCTAATAAGTGCTTCCGTGATTTCTAATGCTTGTTCACCAGTATCTGGTTGAGAAAGAATTAAATTATCAATGTCAACACCTAGTGCTTTTGCATATTGAGGATCAAGAGCATGTTCTGCATCAATAAATGCTGCATATCCTCCTGCCCTTTGTGCTTCAGCAATAGCGTGGAGAGCAAAAGTTGTTTTACCAGAAGATTCTGGTCCATACACTTCAACAATTCTTCCTTTAGGATATCCGCCGATTCCTAAAGCTTTATCTAATTTGATTGATCCACTTGGGATTGATTCAACATTTAAATGAGTTGAGTCATCCCCTAAAATCATTACAGAACCTTTTCCATGCTGTTTTTCAATTTCTTTCATTGCATTATCTAATGCTTTTTTTCTTACGTTAGTTGCCACTTGTATTCCTCCTTAGTTTGCTACATATATAATACGGAGCAAGAGTTCTTTTTTCTTTATATCGAATCCAAAATCTCTTTTTTATTTTTAAGATAATAATCAACTAATGACATAACAGTGATTGCTAGCCCAACGTACAAGATATACAATCCAATAGTTGCGAAAATAATATCATATGGGTACATTAATAATAATACTAAAGCAATCATTGTTGTTGCTGTTTTTAGTTTCCCTAACCTGCTAGCTGCAATTACTTTACCTTCACCAACAGTTATTAATCTAATACCTGTTACGATAAACTCTCTAGACATAATAATAATCGTAATCCACATTGGAACTATCCCAGCATCATTTAATAACAGTAATGTTGCCATAACTAATAATTTATCAGCTAATGGATCAATAAATTTCCCAAATGTAGTTACTAATTTGTATTTTCTAGCGATATATCCATCAAGAAAATCAGTTAATGATGCAATCACAAAGATTGGTGCTAAAAACATTAGTCCTAGTTGAATATTTAGATAGTAAATAACAACTAATACTGGAACTAATAAGACTCTCATAAATGATAATTTATTCGGTAAACTCATATAAACACCTCACAGAAAATTATAACATAATATAGCTATATAAACAATTGAAAATCACGCTTTATTAAGCAGTTCCATTTCTTAGTCTTTTTCTTACTGTCAGTAACAATACTAAACCTAATAAAAACATTAGAATACTAAAATCAAAGACATATAATGGTTCTATATCATACAAGAATCCACCAATTAATGGACCTATTACCATTCCAACAGCGAAGAAGGATTGTCTTACACCCATAATTGTTCCATATTTACCATCATGTGCAAAAGTTGATATATAGTTTTGCTCAAGTGGTGCGTAAATTGCTTTTAAAATAACATATATCATAAAGACTGTATATAATAATAGTAGAAAGTTATTTCCCCTAAAAACAAAGAATATAATAATACTACTAATCACTTGAATCCAAATCATTATTGTCATTTCCTTTTTAAGTTTGACAACCATAGGAACAATAAAAATACTGGTCAAGAGTGCTACTATTCCTGTCCAAAAAACAAATGTTCCTAACTCATTTGGATTATATCCTAACTCTTTGAAATAAACATCAATAAATTTACTTAAGTTAATCATACCAATTGAGATAAAAGTTAATGAGAATAAAAAGATAATTAAGTTTCTATTCATTTTCTTAATATCTAAGAATCCTTGAATAATTGAAACCTTCTTTTCACCATTCTCTGGCTCTTTAACTTGTTTAATTTGAATATACATATTAATTGCGTGGAAGATATTTAATACTGCCTGAATTAAAAAGATTCTTCTTAAATCATCAGTTCCTAGCAAATCAATAAAGAACTGATTTGTACTGATAAATCCCCCCAGATAATATCCTACACTTGATCCTATTGTAAACATTGCAACACTCCAAGCAATGTATTTAGTTCTTTCTTCTTTTGGTGCTAAACAGATTAAATGACTAAGTAATAGTGTTACTGATGCTGCTACTCCAAAACCTGAGACGAAACGAAATAATACCATTATGTATTCATTACCAGAATATCCAAACATAAACTGTCCGATACTATAAACAATTAATCCAAGTGCCATGTAGATTCGTTTATTTCCTCTATCTCCTAATACTCCCCAAACAGGACCACCTAACATTAGTCCGAAACTCATTGCAGCAAAAAAGACTCCAAACATGTAATCTTCGATTCCTAAATCGGAAACAAGATATGGTGTTACTGGATGTCCTAAATTATGAATTACTCCTTGGAAGAAGTAAAGAACTAGTACCCAAATAATAGCTTTTTTCATGGTGTCACTTCTTTCATATATAACTATTGACTATTATAACAACTTTAATCTATTTAAACAAACAAAAAACTCTATTATAATGAACAGCACCTATAAACTTTGACATAGGAAACTATGAAAAGGAGAGGGTACAGTTTTTATATATAAAAAAGGCACATTAAGTGCCTAATCTTCTTTTATATTATGATATACTTCTTGAATATCTTCAACGTCATTTGCTAAAGTCATAAATTTATCAAATAATGCTTGTTCTTCATTAGTTAACTCAATATGGTTTTGAGGATACCAGCCACTTTCAGCTTCAACAATTTCGATACTGTCGTTTGATTCTGTTAATGTTTCTTGAATCTTGTCTAGTTCATATCCATCAGCTTCAATTTCAACTAATCCGTCTTCTTCACTGATTTCTAATATATCAATATCTGCCATTAATAGCGTTTCAAAGACTTCTTCTTCACTCATTCCTTTAATAGTTGTATGTGACAAGTGATCAAATGAATGCTCAACTGTACCACTACGTCCCATTTTAGCGCCAATTTTAGTGAAACAGTTTCTAACTTCACTAACTGTTCTATTAACATTATCAGTCAATGTGTCAACGATAATTCCAATTCCACCTGGACCAAATCCTTCGTATCTAATTGGATGGAAATCTTCACCAAGTCCTCTTTCAGCTTTTTGAATATTTCTCTTAATTACATCAGTAGGCACTTGTGCTTTCTTAGCTTTATCAACTAAACTTCTTAAAGCTAAGTTTGAATCCGTATTAGCTCCACCTTGTTTAGCAGCCATATAGATTTCTTTACCAAATCTTGAATAGATTCTACTTTTCTTCAGCATTGTTTTTGCCATTGATGCTTTTCTTACTTCAAATTTACGTCCCATATTATCACCTTTTCAAGTTATTTTCATTTCAATTATATAGTAAGCTCTCTAATTATTCAACTGGTTTTATAAGTCTTGTTGTTCCTAGTTCTAATAAAACTACCTTCTCCTTATACAAAGTACCTAGTGCTCTTTTGAATGCAGCTTTCGACATTTTGAATACTTCATCGATTTCTTCAGGAGTTGATTTATCAGTAAGTGTCATAACACC
>DAOVWR010000129.1 GCA_030636545.1 Mycoplasmatota bacterium | reverse complement strand
ACTTTTTTATTTTTGTCACGAATAGCATCAAGTACTTTATCTATATCAGATTTTTCTTTAATTGCAGCTACTGGACATGCTTGAATACATTTTCCACAGTAAATACATCCACTATCTTCCATATTATGGAATAATGCTGGACCAACATAAGTATCATTTCCTCTTTCATTGAAGTTTAAGATACTTAATCCAGATTGTACTTCACATGCAGTAACACATCTACCACATAAGATACATTTTCCACTATCTAATACGATAGAAGAAGACGAATCGTTAATTAATCTTTCTTTTTTGGAGAAGTTATTACTTTCTCCATAAATGTTTTCCACATTGTATCTACGCATTAAATCAAGTAACTCACAGTTATGTTCTCTTTCACAAGCCCAGCATTCAAAAACATGATTACTAGCTAATAATTGTAAGTTTTGAACAACTGAGTCATGAATTTCTTTTGTATTTGTTTTTACAACCATACCATCTTGAACACCAAGTGTGCAAGAATTTTTTAGGCCATTAAGATTTTCAACATCAACAACACATAAACGACAACTTGATGTTTCATTAATTCCTGATAGGAAACAAAGTCTTGGAACGTTTATTCCTAGTTCTTCAGCAGCTTTCATTACGGTGTAATTTTCTGGTACAGATGTTTCCATTCCATTAATTGTCAGTTTAACATTTTTCATCATCTAGCCTCCTAAATACTTATTATCGCATCAACTGGGCATACATTTTTACATATACCACATTTTATACAAGCTGATGTATCGATAGTATGAAGTTGTTTTACGGCACCAGTTATACAATCTGTAGGACAATGAGCCACACATTTTGTACATCCGATACAGTCATCAGTAATAAATATTTCAATTAATGGTTTACATTTTCCACCAGGACACTTTTTATCTACTACATGTACTTCAAACTCATCTCTGAAGTGATCCAACATTGAAAGAATTGGGTTTGGAGCTGCTTGTCCAAGACCACAAAGTGATGAATTTTTAACCATTTTTGCTAAGTGTTCTAATTTATCAATATCTTCTAGAGTTCCATCTCCAGAAGAGATTATTTCTAGCATTTCAAGCATCTTTTTAGTTCCTTCACGGCAAGGTGTACATTTACCGCATGATTCATCAACAGTAAACTCTAAGTAGAAACGACAAATATCAACCATACAGTTATCTTCGTCAATAACTACCATTCCACCTGAACCCATCATTGATCCAACATCGTTTAATGTTTCATATTCAATCTTTAAATCAATTAAGTGTGGAGGAATCGCTCCACCTGATGGTCCACCTGTTTGAACTGCTTTTAATTCTCTATTATTAGGAATTCCGCCACCAATATCATATACAACTTCTCTAATAGTTGTTCCCATAGGAACTTCTACAAGTCCAGCATTTTTAATGTTTCCACCTAAACTAAATACTTTAGTACCTTTAGATTTTTCAGTTCCGATACTAGCAAACCACTTTGCACCTCGAAAGATAATTTCTGGTATATTAGCTAATGTTTCAACATTATTGATTATTGTTGGTTTACCCCATAATCCCTTAGCTGCAGGGAATGGAGGTTTATTTCTAGACATTCCTCTTCCACCTTCAATAGAAGCTATTAAGGCAGTTTCTTCTCCACATACAAATGCTCCAGCACCTAAGCGAAGTTCGATATCAAAATCAAATCCTGATCCGAAAATATCTTTACCAAGAAGACCATATTCTTCTGCTTGTTTAATTGCTGTTTTTAGTTTTTCAATTGCTGTTGGGTATTCAATACGAACATAAATATATCCTTTATTTGCACCAATTGCGTATCCACCAATCATTAATCCTTCTAAAATACTATGCGGATCCCCTTCAAGTAAAGCGCGATCCATAAATGCTCCTGGATCTCCTTCATCGGCATTACATATCATAAATTTTTGGTCAGACTCATTGTTAAGGGCAAACTGCCATTTAAGTCCAGTTGAAAATCCACCGCCACCGCGTCCTCTTAGACCCGATGCTTTCATTTCTTCAACAACTTCAAGTGGAGTCATTTCAAGTAATACTTTACCAAGACCACGATAACCGTCTCTCGCAATGTATTCTTCTATATCGTCAGGGTTTATTAATCCACAATTTCGGTTTGCAATACGTGTTTGTTTTGCGTAAAATTTAATTTCATCAAACGCTTTAACTTCTTTGTTTTCGGTTAAGGCTTCGTCAAAAACAAGTTTTTCAACAATACGTCCTTTATATAAATGTTCATTACAAATTTCTTTTATGTCTTTATTTTTAACTAAGGCATAAAATACTCCTTCCGGATAAACAATTACAAAAGGTCCTT
>DAOVWR010000128.1 GCA_030636545.1 Mycoplasmatota bacterium | reverse complement strand
TATTTTAAGTAAATTTTTCTTTAAAGACTTTCCAAATATTGGTAACCTAGCAATTCCTTTTGGCTTTATTTCAAAGTATCCGTCTTCTCGCGGATATAGTGAAATTTTTAACCCGTGAATCTTGCTTTGGAGAACTCCTTTTGCATTTACTTTAAAGTTCATTTTCATTCCTAAACTAACAAATGTTTCTTCATATTGCTTCAAATCACATGTTATACGTGGTGATTTAGGAATTGATAATCTAGGAATTTCAATATTGATAGATTTTAAGTATTCAATTAGAATCTCTCCCGCTAGTTTATTAATAATTGGATTCCCATTTAGGGTATTTGTTAAACAAACAATTCCGATTTGTAATTTAGGAAAAAAGTAAAACACGCTAAAATGATAAAATGTCGCTCCCCCGTGACCAACAGTTGGACCAATTTGACTATTTGCATAGCTTGGCATATTGAACATAAGTCCTAATCCATGTCGGATTTCATCCTGTTCATAAAATTCATCAGACGGCATTTCAAGCATCATTTTTAGTGAAGAAGGACTTATAATAGTCACATCATCAGGATTAAGAAAGAGACGTGTTAATTTTGTCATATCCGCTAAAGTTGAATATGTATTTGAACCAGCTGATAATATTGCAGATAATGGATCAGTTTGAGCTTTACCTTTTTTATCCAAACATTCAGATAAAATTCCCTTATACTTGTCTCGGTCCTCCTGCATTGGCAGGAATTTCATTGATAAGTCCAAAGGCTCTAATATATGTTTCTTTATGTAATCCACATATGTTTCTCCTGTAAGACGTTCAATCATAGTTCCTAACAAACTAAATCCTACATTGGAATAAGAGTACATTGTTCCTGGTTTAGTAATTAAGTTGATTTTATTTGCTGCGATTAGTATATCTGCCATTGTTTTTGATGTATCAAGTTCCAATACATAACTATCCCCAACTAGTCCACTTCGATGCATAAGGATTTGCCTAACAGTTATTTTATCGTACTCAAAACTCGATGGAATATGAAGCTCTTCAATATATTTATGAATATCTTCATCTAAATCTACTAGTCCTTGTTCCATTAACTGCATAACACCAAGTGTCGTAAGTAATTTTGTATTAGAAGCAATCATCATCATTGTCGTAGGATTATTTGGAGTTTTCAATTCATCCATTACACCATAGTAATGTTCAAAGATTGTTTTTTCTTTGTCGGTAATTGCAAATGATACTCCTCTTAGTTTCTTACTGTATTTATTAATAATCTTAACTAATTTTTCTTTTACAAATTCTTCCATTTTTATTCCCCTTTCATATTATAAACTCACCTATTGTCTGCTGAGCAAAACTGAATTTTATAAATCTTTTCACTCTTATTTATAATTATATACAAATTTAGTATTAATGTAAATGTCCTTGGTTGTAACTTATTATTCTCTTCATATTAATATTGTATCTAATGATACTCCAGTCTCACTACTACTAGTTCTAGTTTAGTTAGTCAAATGTTTCACAGATAATTGAAAATTTGGTAAAAGATAAATAAAAAGAGCTTGGTTTTCACCAAACTCATATTCCTAAGTTCTTCAATGCTTCAATGACTTGATTGGAAACATTTGATACTAAGTAACTGATATCACTAACATCAAAATACATGAAGTTGAATTTCTCAATATCTTCTAGATTATACTTGCTATTTATCCAATCGAAATTCTTACACAACGAATCTGAATCAATCAAATTACCAATCTTACTATTATTACAGACACTCTTTGAAAGGATAATAGTATCAAGTATATCTCTTTTCATCTCTAATAATTTGTAATCTAAAGTATCTAGTTCATGATTCATAACATTAAGTAAATCCCTACCTGTATGTGATAAATTCTTTTCTTTTAGTAAATCAATTATATCTAATCTAAAAGTATAGTGGAATGCTTGATCAGTTAACAAGTGTACTAAATACCCAAGTGCAAAACTATCTTTACTACTCTTTAAGTATTTCTCATAATATTCCTTTATTCTCGTATTAAATAATTCTCTAAACTCATCTAGGTACCAGTTATCTGAACTTATTCCCTTTCTTAAGTGAGAATTCTTTTTATCATCTCTATGGTAATTTTCTTTTGACATAATTGCATCTGGAGCAATGCTTCCTAAGATATAGGAATTGATATCCTTTATAGTTAATACATTTT
The DNA here is from genome assembly GCA_030636545.1 of Mycoplasmatota bacterium. Classification (GTDB taxonomy): domain Bacteria; phylum Bacillota_I; class Bacilli_A; order Izemoplasmatales; family Izemoplasmataceae; genus JAFGXW01. The sequence goes on along the minus strand of DAOVWR010000128.1, from coordinate 152 downwards.
CTTCTAAAAGTTTTTCAGCGATATATACATGTGTAATTACTCCAGCCATCTTAAACCTCAATATCAAAAAGTGCTAACATATTTTGTAATCTCTGAATATGTCCACCTTTTGTTTCAATTCCATGTAAATAACGATCTAGTGAATCAACATC
>DAOVWR010000004.1 GCA_030636545.1 Mycoplasmatota bacterium | reverse complement strand
TGGAGGAAATTAAAAGAATATTAGTAAAAGCTGAAAAAAGAGAAAAATTAAGCCATTTAGAAGTAGCTAAACTACTAAATGCCCACAAAAAAGAACAACTAGAAGAAATCTACAATATTGCTGGGAAAATAAAAGAAGAAATCTATGGAAAAAGACTTGTTGTATTTGCGCCACTATATATATCAAACTATTGTGTTAATAATTGTACATACTGTGGATACAGAAGAGATAATAAAATCCATCGTTTAAAATTAACGCAGGAAGAAATAAAACATCAAGCAATTAACTTAGAAAAAATAGGACACAAAAGAATAGCTTTAGAAGTTGGTGAATCTCCTAAAGAGACACCAATTGATTACGTTATTGAATCAATTAAAACAATCTATGATAATAGTTCAATTAGAAGAATCAATGTTAATATCGCAGCTACTTCAGTTGAGGAATTAAGAAAACTTCACGATATTGGAATCGGAACATATATCTTATTTCAAGAAACGTATGATAGACCAACATTTGAGAATGTTCATCCAAAAAGTTTAAAGGGCGACTATGATTATCACTTAAGTGCTTTTGATAGAGCCTTTGAAGCCGGTATTGAAGATGTTGGAGCTGGAGTATTATTTGGGCTTTACAAGTATAAAAATGAAGTCTTAGGACTAATTATTCATAATGAATACCTAGAAGAGAAATATGGAGTAGGATTTCATACAATAAGTGTGCCTCGTCTTAAAAAAGCAAAAGGAATGGATTTAAGTGATTATCCTCATATCATAACTGATGAACAGTTTAAAAGACTTGTAACAATCCTTAGATTAGCAGTTCCCTATATTGGGATAATTCTTTCAACAAGAGAAACAAAAGAAATCCGTCAAGAATTAATTAAACACGGAGTATCGCAAATAAGTGCTGGTAGTAAAACTGATGTTGGTGGATATCATGATGAAGATGAAGAAGATGTTTCACCAGATCAATTTGAATTATCTGATGAAAGACCAGTTTTAGAAATCATGAAAGACTTAGTTGATCATGGGTATATTCCATCATTTTGTACATCTTGCTACCGAAAAGGGCGCACAGGGGACAGATTTATGGCGCTAGCTAAAGCCGGAACTATCGGATTAATTTGCGAACCTAATGCAATTATGACATTAACTGAGTATCTAATGGATTATGCAGATGGCGAATTTAAAGAAAAAGGGCTTAAATTTGTTTGGCAACATGCTGAAACAATTAAGGATCAAAAAGTTAAAGGAAAACTAAAAGAAAATATTCAAAGAATTATAAATGGAGAGAGAGATTTATTCTTCTAGAGGAGGAATTTGATGAGAAATGAAAAAGACTATTTAGGAGAGGTATTACTTGAAGATAACATATACTATGGTATATCAACTTTTAGAGCACTTGAGAATTTTAATGTGAGTGATCAGTTAGTTAATATGAAAATAGTATATGAACTTGTTAATATTAAAAGACAAGCTTCAATCGCTAATAAGAAACTAGGATATTTAGATAAGGATATTGCAAAAGCAATAACAAAAGCATGTAATAAAATACTAAATTCTGAATTTGATAATTCTTTTGTTATTAATCGTTATCAAGGTGGCGCAGGAACTTCCACTAACATGAATGTTAATGAAGTAATTGCGAATGTTGCTTTAGAAATCTTAGGACATAGAATAGGTGAATATAAAATAATTCATCCAATTAATCATGTTAATCTTCATCAATCTACTAATGATACATTCCCAACAGCTGTGAAGATTGCTTGTATTAAACAAATAAGAAAACTAGCTGATGAATATGCAAATCTCCAAAAGACTTTTCAAGAAAAAGAAACTAAATATGGAAAAGTAATTAAACTTAGTAGAACCCAATATATGGATGCTGTCCCTATTTTAGCTGGACAAATGTTTGGAGCTTACGCTGAAACATTTTCAAGAGATAGATGGCGTATCTATAAAGTAGAAGAAAGACTCAGAACAATAAATATTGGTGGAACAGCAATAGGAACAGGACTTAATGCACCACTAAAATATACATTTATGATGACTTCATTACTTCAAGAATCAACTAGAATTGGTGTTTCAAGAGCGGAATCATTAATTGATAATACCCAAAACTTAGATGCGTTCAATGAAGTATCAGGACTACTTAAAGTAGCTGCTTCTACATTAATAAAAATAAGTAATGATTTAAGATTACTTGCCTCAGGTCCAAATGGAGGAATTGGGGAAATAATCTTAAAAGATAATCAAGTAGGATCATCAATTATGCCAGGTAAAACTAACCCAGTTATTTTAGAAATGGTAATTCAAAATGCTTATAAAGTAATTTCAAATGATACATTGATTAATAACTTAGTAACTGGTGGTTCACTAGAATTAAATGCTTTTGTTCCTGGTATCGCAGAAGCATTACTAGAATCACTTGAATTATTAACTCATACAGTTAACAAGTTTAATAATAAATGTGCTAAACATATAGAAGTAAATGTTGCTACTTGTACCAAAAATCTAGAAAACTCACACTCATTAATTACGCCACTTATTTCTATTATTGGCTATGACAAAGCAAGTGAGATTGTAAAAAAAGCAAATGCTTATAACAAAACTATAAAACAAGTGCTAGTTACCGAAAGATTGTTTACCAAAGCTCAAATTGAAAAACTACTAGACCCATTAAATATTACTAAACCGGGTATCATAAGAGGAGAAAACTAATGAGTATGAATCAAACACCACGTGCTTCAAGAACACATATTGCTATCTTTGGTAGACGTAATGTTGGTAAGTCTAGTGTTATTAATTCTTTAACTAATCAAACTATCTCATTAGTTTCTAAAATTCCAGGAACAACCACAGATCCAGTCTTTAAATCAATGGAAATACTACCCTTAGGTCCTGTTGTTTTAATCGATACCGCAGGTATTGATGATGTTGGTGAATTAGGTGAATTAAGAGTAGAAAGAACATATGATATAATTAATAAAACAGATATTGGATTAATCATATTTGATATTAATCAAGATGATTTTAAATACGAAAAAGATTTAATAAAAGAATTTAAAAAACGTCAAAAACCTTATTTAATGGTTGTGAATAAAATTGATACAGTGTCTATGGATAAAGACTTTAGTAATGTTTTTAAAGACAAAATATTAAGAGTTTCAGCAACTACTAAAGAAGGAATTGAAGATTTAAAAAATGAAATAGGAACGACATTGAAAATTGAAGAAGAAAAATTTATGATTGTTGGAGACTTATTAAATCCTGGAGATATAGTGGTACTAGTAACACCAATCGATAAAGCCGCTCCAAAGGGAAGATTAATTTTACCTCAACAACAAACAATCAGAGATATATTAGAAAGTGATGCAATCGCTGTTGTTACTAAGGAATTTGAATTAAGAGAAACATTAGATAAGCTTGGGACTAAACCTAAACTAGTTATTACTGATTCTCAAGTCTTCTTAAAAGTATCTGCAGATACTCCAAAAGATATCATGTTAACATCTTTTTCTATTTTATTTGCTAGAAATAAAGGTGACCTAGAAGAATTAGTAAAAGGAGCTAAAGCTATTGAAAAATTAGAAAGTGGTGATAAAATCCTTGTTAGCGAAGGATGTACTCATCACCGTCAAAGCGATGATATCGGGACAGTTAAAATACCAAGATGGCTAAGACAACACACCGGAAAAGATTTTGAATTTGTCTATAGCTCAGGATATTCATTTCCGAAAGATATGTCTGATATTAAATTAGTAATTCACTGTGGAGCATGTATGCTCAACAAGAGTGAAATGATGTATCGTATTTCTCAAGTTGTCGCAAAAGAAATTCCAATAGTTAATTACGGAGTACTAATAGCTTATGTTCAAGGAATATTTGAAAGAGCATTAGACCCATTCCCATTAGCTAAGATGATTTACGAAGAAGAGTAAAAACCTTGATTTTTAAGGTTTTTTTCTTTAATATAAATCTGTAGGTTTTTAATCAACTTAGTGATATAATATCACAAGTGAAAAGGTGATATACATGAAGGACAAAATAGATTTAACAAGTGGAAACATAATAACTAAGTTATTAATAGTAGCTATACCGACATTACTAACAAGTATTGTTCAAATGACTTATAACCTAACTGATATGTTTTGGGTTGGTAAGGTTGATAGTATTGGCCTAGACCATGTCGAAGCAATTTCTGGGGTAGGTACCGCAGGATACTTTGTTTGGTTAGGATTTGGACTTATTTTATTAGCTAAAGTAGGAACATCAGTGTCAGTAAGTCAGGCAGCTGGAAAAAATGATATGGATGAAGTTACAAGAGCTGGGAATAATGGTCTTATATTGATGTTAATTTTAACTGCTATTTATACTCTCGTAGGCTTTTTTGGAGCAAGTACTTTTATTGCCTTGTTTAAGATTGGTAATATAAATATAGAAACATATGCATATGAATATTTAAGAATAATTTCATTATTTGGATTTGCTTATTTTCTTGTTAATATATTTAATGGAGTATATGATGGGCTTGGAAAAACAATAAATACTTTTCTAATTACCGCCTCAGGACTAGTAATAAATATTATTTTAGATCCAATCTTCATCTTACAAGACTTTACTGTCTTTGGATTACAAATCACTGGATTAGGAATGGGGATAAAAGGTGCTGCCATCGCAACAGCGATTGCGCAATCATTCGTCTTAATTACTTACCTAATCATTTATATGAGTAAATATAAACCTTTCACAATTAACTTTAAGAAATATTATGATAGTGCCATGTTTAAGAAAATTATTAAGATTGGTTCACCAGTAGGTGCACAAAGTATTTTCTTCACAGGAATTAGTATTACAATTGGAATAATGATTGCCTCTTATGGTAAACATGTAATGGCAGTTCAGAGAGTAGGTTCACACATTGAAGCACTTGCCTGGATGATTGCTTTAGGTTTCCAAGTAGCTTTAGCTAGTTTTGTTGGACAAAATTATGGGGCTAAACGATTTGATCGAATTAGAGAAGGTTATTTTGCAGCATTAAAATTACTTATTCCTTATGGAATATTAATTAATGTAATATTATTTGTGTTTGCTGAACAATTATTTGGAATCTTTGTAAGTGACCCTGAAACACTAGCGATAGGTAAAATGTATTTAGAGATTTTAAGTTTTTCTCAGTTATTTATGATCATTGAGTTAGGTACTGCAGGAGCATTTATGGGATTAGGTAAAACAATGATACCATCAAGCGTAGGAATAGTCGGAAACTCACTCAGAATTCCTTTTGCTTACTTATTAGCCCTATCTATTGGATTTATCGGAATCTGGTGGGTAGTTTCGATTTCAAGTGTTTTAAAAGGTGTTGTTTTAACAGTGTGGTTCTTACTATATTTACGTAAGATAAAAAAAGCGAAGTTAGTTCTTAGTTGAAAATTTAAGAACGTTGTAATATAATATAATGCGGAGTGATGACTATGATAGATAGATTAGATAGAATGGTGAAAAGATATAATGAAATCACCGAAGAATTAATGAACCCTGATATTTTAAAACATATAAGTAAAATGACAGAACTTTCTAAAGAGCAAAGATCTTTAGAGGCTGCCGTTAATCTTTATGCTGAGTATAATGAGGTTTTAAGTACTATTAGTGATCTAAATGAAATGTTAGCTGATGAAGATAAAGAGATTGTTGAAATGGCTCATATGGAATTAGAAGAAATTAAACATAAGGTTCCTGAAATAGAAGAAGAACTTAAAATATTATTAGTCCCTAAAGATCCAAATGATGAGAAAAATGTTATTATTGAGATTCGTGGGGCAGCTGGAGGAAGTGAAGCAAATATCTTCGCTGGTGATTTATTTAGAATGTATACTAAATATGCTGAACTTAAGCATTGGAGTATTGAAGTAATAAACTCAGAAGATTCTGGAGCTGGGGGATTCTCACAAATTGAATTCACAGTATCAGGAAGTTCAGTTTATGCATTTTTAAAATATGAATCTGGAGGACATCGTGTTCAACGTGTCCCTCAAACAGAATCACAAGGAAGAGTTCATACATCAACTGCGACAGTACTAGTATTACCTGAGGTTGAAGATGTTGAGGTTGAACTTAACATGAGTGATGTTAGAATTGATACATATCGTTCTAGTGGAGCTGGAGGACAAAGTGTAAACACAACCGATTCTGCGGTAAGAGTTACCCATGTTCCAACAGGATTAATCGCAACTTGTCAAGATGGAAAAAGTCAACATAAAAATAAAGACATGGCTCTTAAAATCTTAAAAGCTAGATTGTATGATAAAATCTTACAAGAACGTTTAGATAAAGAAGGCGATGAACGTCGTAGTAAAATCGGTACGGGAGACCGTAGTGAAAAAATTAGAACTTATAACTATCCACAAAACCGTGTAACTGATCACCGAGTTGGATTTACTCTTCAACAACTTGATCGTGTTATGGAAGGAAAGTTAGAACCAGTTATTGAAGCTTTAATTTCGGCTGATGTAAAAAGAAAACTTGAAGGAAAATAACAACCAAAGGAGAGCATACGCTCTTCTTTAAATGTTTTTAAGAGGTGAAGAATATGCCAACATATAGAGAAATATTAAAAATTAATGAGCAATATGCATTAGACAATCAAAAAGAAGATTCAGGAGTTAAGTTGCTACTCCTCCATTTTGCGAAAATGGATAGTGCAAAACTACTCCTTGCTTTAGATGAAGAAATCCCAGATGCAATGTATCAAGACTTTTTATATGGAGTAGATCGTTATATTGCTAAAAATATCCCTATTCAACATATCACGGGATACCAAGATTTTTATGGACATCGTTTCATTGTAAATAGTGATGTTTTAATTCCGAGGTTTGAAACAGAAGAATTACTGGGGAATATCTTAATTTATTCAGAAGAATTATTTGGAGATAAAGAAATAGAAGTTGCAGATATTGGAACAGGATCAGGTTGTTTAGCAATTACAATAGACCTTGAGGAAAACAATATGAATGTAACAGCTACAGATATATCAAAAGCAGCATTAATTGTAGCTAGAAAAAACAATAAAAAACTAAAAGCAAATGTTAAATTTTTAGAAGGAGATATGTTAGAACCACTAAGTGGAATGAAGTTTGATATGTTAGTATCAAACCCACCATACATACCTAATAAAGAATTTGTTGAAGGATTAGTAAAAGATAATGAGCCAAGTGTAGCATTATTTGGTGGAGAAGATGGACTAGACTTTTATCGTGCAATCATTAAAAATGCAGAAAGCGTTTTAAATGATACATATTTAATTGCGTTTGAACATGCATTTAATAAGGCAAAAGAACTTAAAAAGATAATTAAGAAAAACTTAAAAGATGTTGAAATTATCCAGAAGAAAGATTTGCAGGGAAAAGACAGAATGACATTTATTATAAAAAAATAAAGAAAAATCTTTTATATATAAATATATATATAATAAAGTTATGCACTTGACATAGTATAAAAAGTTGTGTATATAATATATAGAAAAGAGGAGGCGACTACATGAAAACAAAATTAGTTATAGTGGAATCACCTAGTAAGTCAAAAACTATTGAACAATATCTTGGTGATGAATATGTTGTATTATCTTCAAAAGGACATATCCGTGATTTAGCTATAAGTGGCGTTGGCGGACTAGGTTTAGATATAGAAAACAACTATGCCCCTAAATACGTAATTATTAAGGAAAAGAAACAAGTTGTTAAGGAATTAAAAGCAGCATTTAAGAATGCTTCAGAAATATATCTCGCAACCGATCCAGACAGAGAGGGAGAGGCAATTAGTTGGCACTTAAAGGAAGTCTTAGAAATTGGTGACATTCCTTCAAAGAGAGTCATTTTTAATGAAATCACTAAAAGTGCTGTTATAAAAGCTTTTGAAAATCCCAGAGAAATAGATTTAGGATTAGTATCTTCACAAGAAACTAGAAGAATATTAGATCGTATTATCGGATTTAAACTATCTAAATTGCTTCAAAATAAAATTAAATCTAAATCAGCTGGACGTGTTCAAAGTGCTACTTTAAAACTAATCGTTGATAAAGAAAAAGAAATCCAAGCATTTAATGAAGAAGAATATTGGAAAGTTAAAGCAGAATTTCAAGGATTTACTGCAGATTTAGTAAAATTTAATAAAAAACTTATTAAATTAGAAAACGAACAGGTAACTGATGAATTACTTGCAACACTTAATAAAGAGTTCTTAATTGATAGTATTGATGTTAAAGAAAGAAAAAGAGATGCAAAATTACCATTTACAACATCAGCACTTCAACAAGAAGCTTCAATTAAATTAGGATTCAGTTCTCAAAAAACAATGTTACTAGCTCAAAAACTATACGAAGGTATGGATTTAGAAAATGAAACAGTTGGACTAATTACATACATGCGTACTGATTCAGCAAGATTAAGTAACGTATTCACATCACCTGCTTATAAGTATATTGAGGAAACATATGGTAAGAAATACGTTGGAAAAGCTAAAGTTGTAACTAAAAAAGGACCTAATGTTCAAGATGCTCACGAGGCAATCAGACCGACAAATGTCTTTAGAAATCCAGCATCAGTAAATAGATTCTTATCAAAAGATGAATCAGCTCTTTATACACTAATATATGAAAGAACTATCTCATCATTAATGACTCCAGCAGTTATTAGTACTAAAACAGTTGAATTGGTGAATAACAAATCATTATTCAAAGCAACTGCACAAGACTTAGTATTTGATGGATATTTAAAACTATATGGAAAATATGAAAAACTAGATCTAGGTGAATTACCAGACCTTGTTGCGAAATCAACAATTGTTCCTGAAAGTGTTGATAAATCTCAACACTTCACAAAACATCCACCAAGATTCACAGAAGCAAGATTAATCAAGGAAATGGAAGATTTAGGAATAGGTCGTCCATCAACTTACTCGCAAACAATCACAACTATTAAAAATAGAAAATATGTATCAATCAAAGAAAAGAAATTTATTCCAACTGAACAAGGAACACTAACAATTGAAAAACTTGATGAATTCTTCGGACAAATAATTAGTGTTGATTATACTGCCAGAATGGAAAGAGTATTAGATGAAATCACAACTGGTGAACAAAACCAAACAGATATTATTTCTAAATTCTATGATGCATTTATTCCAATGGTTGACAGAGCTAATAAGAATATGGATAAAATAGCACCTAAATATACAGGTGAAGATTGTCCTAAGTGTGGATCACCGATGGTCGAAAGAACATCTAAATATGGAACTTTTGAAGCATGTAGTGATTTCCCAAATTGTAAATACATTAAGACAAAAGAATACGAGAAACCAGTAGTAGTAACTACAGGTGTAAAATGTCCTAAATGTGGCAAAGGAGAAATCGTAGAACGTACAGCTAAAAACGGTCGAAACCGTGGAAAGAAATTCTACGCTTGTAATAACTTCCCAGCCTGTAAAAATATGTTATTTGGACTTCCAACAGGAGAATTATGTCCGAAATGTGGTAGTCTTCTTATTGATGATAATAAGGGTGGAGTTATCTGCCAAGAGACTAAAAAATGTGGATATAAAGTAGAAGATAAAATATCATAAAAAAGACACTCAATATAAGTGTCTTTTTCATTAAACACAAATATTATAAATGGCCTAATATAGCAACGGACAGTGATAGTTCAACTATCACTACAATGAACAAAATATATCAACATTTTATTGACAAAATGTTGGTAAATATGTTATATTTATATTGCGACTATGTCGCAACTTATCCCTTACATAGCATGGTGAATAATTTTATTATTCACACATCCCCTTCCTTAATCCGCAGAGATGCGGATTTTCCCTTTTAATAGGGAATTTTTTTTATATTTATAGAAGATTTTTGTGAAGTATGTTATAATATTTTGTGATTTTAATAAGAAAGAAGTTGTTGTTTTATGGGATTTTTTGATAAGTTATTTAAATCAAAAGAAAAAAGAAAAAATGCTCAAAAATATAAACTAGGTATGAGTAAAACCAGATCTGGTATTTTTAACAACCTTAAAATCTTATTAGAAACAACTACTATTATTACTGATGATTTATTTGATGAGTTAGAAGAAATATTCATTATGGCTGATATTGGTGTAGATACAGTAATTAAGTTTGTAAGTCATCTGCGAGATACTGTTGAACTTAAGGGTATTACCGCGCCGACGGACTTAAAAGAATTGATTATTGAAGAAATGTTTAAGTTATATGTAAAAGATGAAATAGTAACTTCAAACTTAGACATTAGAAATGATAGAATAAATATAGTGTTATTTGTTGGTGTAAACGGCTCTGGTAAAACTACTACTATTGGTAAAGTTGCAAATGAGTATATCAAAAAAGGTAATAAAGTTTTAATGGTTGCTGGTGATACGTTTAGAGCGGGAGCTATTAATCAACTTAAGATATGGAGTGAAAGAGTAGGAGCTTCTTTTTACTCAAAAGATGAGGGTAGCGATCCATCTAGCGTTATGTTTGATGCTATTCAATATGCAGAAGAGAATAGTATTGATATTATCTTATGTGATACTGCTGGAAGATTACAAAATAAAGTAAATTTAATGAAAGAACTTGGGAAAATTAATAAGGTAATCGCAAGAGAAGTTGAAGGAGCACCACATGAGACACTATTAGTAGTTGATGCAACTACTGGACAAAATGGTTTGTCTCAAGCTAAAATATTTAATGAAGTAACAAATATAAGTGGTATAGTTCTAACGAAATTAGATGGTACCGCAAAAGGTGGAATAGTCTTGGCTATTAAAGATGAACTTAATATACCAATAAAATACGTTGGTCTTGGTGAAAAAATTGATGACTTGGAACATTTCGATATTGAAGAGTACATTTATGGAATGTTTGGGGATATCTTCTAATGAATATACTCGATAAAGCAATTGAAATAAGTGAATTATACGATGTCTACCAAGACTTACTAACAGATAAACAAAAAGAATATATGGAATCATATTACTATAATAATTATTCAATTTCAGAAATATCTGAAAATATGAATGTTAGTAGAAACGCAGTTCATGATCAATTAAAAAGAACTGTTAAGAAACTATATGATTATGAATCAAAATTAGAACTACGAAATAAAGATAAATTGCGATATAAAATTTTAGAAAAAATGAAAAATGAAAAAGACTTAAATAAAGTCTTAGATTTAGTTAAGGAACTTGAGAAAGTAGAGTGATACTATGGCTTTTGATAATTTATCAGATCGCCTTCAAATGTCTTTGAGAAGAGTTACAGGTAAAGGACGACTAACAGAAAAAGACATTGAAGAAATGATGAGAGAAGTTAGATTATCGTTATTAGAAGCGGACGTTAACTTCAAAGTAGTGAAAGAATTTACAAAAACAGTTAAAGAACAAGCAATGGGAGAGAAAATCCTTAAAGGCTTAAACCCCGGACAACAAGTAGTTAAAATTGTTCATGAAGAACTTAAAAATATCATGGGAGAAAAAGCTGCGCCTTTAACGATAAATATGATTGGCATTACCAAGATAATGATGGTAGGACTTCAAGGTGCAGGGAAAACTACTACTGCTGGAAAACTTGCTTTTCATTTAAGAAAGAATAACAATTTAAAACCTTTATTAGTTGCTTTAGATATTTATAGACCAGCAGCTATTGAACAATTAAAAACAATTGGTGCTCAACTTAATGTTGATGTTTTTGAAATGGGAATATTTGAAAAACCGCAAACAATCATTAAGAAAGCACTAGAGTACGCAGTATCTAATGGAAATAATTTAATTATCGCTGATACCGCAGGACGGTTACATATTGATAATAAAATGATGCAAGAATTAGTTGATATTAAAGATATCTTGAAACCTGAAGAGGTATTATTAAATCTTGATGCAATGACTGGGCAAGATGCTGTAAATGTTGCTTCAAGTTTCCATGAAACATTATCAGTAACTGGAGCAATTCTAACAAAACTTGATGGTGATACACGTGGTGGAGCTGCTCTGAGTTTAAGACAAGTAACTAATATACCAATTAAGTTTGTTGGTATGGGAGAAAAACTCGATCAATTAGAAGTATTCCATCCTGATAGAATGGCATCTCGTATTTTAGGAATGGGAGATGTATTAACACTTGTTGATAAGGTAACTGAAAATATCGATGAAGATGATATGATGAGTTTAATGGAAAAAATGATGTCAGGTAAATATAACTATGATGATTATCTAAAACAATTAAATATGATAAAGAAAATGGGCTCTTTGGGAGGAATGATGAAACTTATTCCTGGGATGAATAAAGCTCTAAAAGGACAAAATATTGATGAGAAACAAACTATCTATATAAAAGCACTTATTCAATCAATGACCAAAGCGGAAAGAAAAGATCCTAAATTAATCTCAAGAAGTAGTTCAAGAAGAAGACGTGTCGCAAGAGGTTCAGGAAGAAGTGTAAGTGATGTTAATAAATTAATTCAATCACTCGAACAACAAGGGCAAATGATGAAAAAAATGGCAGGTATGGATCCTTCTAAAATGAATTCTGCAAGTGCTCTAGGAGCAATGAGAAACACACCGGTTAAACAGAAAAAAGGAAAAGGAAAAAACAGAAATAGATTTAGATACTAAAAAAAGAGACGATTGTCTCTTTTTATTTTTATGATAAGAATTTAGTTAAGAACTTTTCAATCCCATTTTCTTTATTAGAATCTTCTAGTATTAAATCTGCGACTTCTAGTAAACTGTGATGGGCATTTGACATTGCAATTCCAAGTCCTGCATATTCAAGCATTTCGATATCATTATGTCCATCTCCAAAGGCGATAATTTGTTCTTTTTCAAACCCTAAGTACTTGGATACATATTCAATCCCATTACCTTTATTAGTTTCAGGGGTGAACAATTCAATAATAAAACTGTATTCATTTCCCCAGTTACGGTGAAGAACTTTGCCTTTATAGTTCTTTTCAACATAATCTTCAATGTATTGTCCTTGCCCTTTATTAGCAATAATAATGAATCCATTAGTATTTCCTGGAAGAGTATCTTTGAAGTCACCTACAGTTAACAGAGCTCCATTGAAATTATGAATTAAAGGTCTTATTTCCTCTGTATCATGAAGTAAATAAATATGATCACCAATTTCACCAAAAGCATTTTCCATATACTGTTTTGTATTCTCAAAGATATCTAGAATATATTCTCTTTCAACTGTTAAACTAAAACATTGGAAGTTATCATCATTTTTAGAAGTAACTAATCCACCGTTATAATTGATTATTGGTGTATCTAACTTAAGCATCTTATGAAATTTCTCAGAACTTCTAAATGGTCTTCCTGTCGCTATGACAAGTTTGTGACCTTGTTTAGAGACTTCTAGCAAGTAATCTTTTGTTTCTTCTTTAAGTGTTTTCCAATCATATAACAATGTACCATCCAAATCTAGGACAATTAAGTATTTTTTCATATTATCACCTTTTAATATTATCTCATAATCATAATATATACACAATATAAATGATAAATATGTTATAATATTTAGTAAGTTAGGAGTTGATATCATGTTTTTTGAAATTTCTTTTGGCGGGTTTATTAATTTTTTCTTAGGAATGGCTACTGGAGCTATTGCTTTTACGGCGATTTTTATATTTTTACTTGTAAGAGGTAAAAATTTGAATATAGAAGATATTAAAAGATCAGATGTTGAGGTTGATGAAGAAGAACTTAAATTATTGATTATCGAAAAGCGAAAACTATTTAAAAGAAACAAGAAACTCGGAAATAAGAGTATTGCTAAGCTTACTTTTGAGATGAGTTATGAACTTATTGAAGAGATAGCTGGCTATTTTTTTCCAGAATCAAAGTATCCTATGCTTGAATTAAATGTTCATGAATTACTTAATCTAAATCACTATATAACTGATAGAATTAAAGAGATTTTAGATAAGCCAGTATTAAAGAATACAATGAATTTACAGATGACACAAATTATGCAAATGTTTGACAAGAAAAGACAAATACAAGAATACAAAATTATTAAGGCAGCCCAAAAATATAAAGTTGGTAAAGTGGTTAAGTATGGTGGAGCTGCATTAAATATTTTTAATCCAGTCTATTGGTTTAGAAAATTAGTAATCAATACTAGTGTAGATGTAATGACTAAGAAAGTTTGTGTTGTTATAATAGGTATTGTAGGTGAAGAAACTACTAAGGTTTACTCGAAAAAACTATTTGACAAACCTGTAGAACTAGAAATGATTGAATCAGAAATTACAACAATGATAGAAGAAGGAATAATTGATGAAGATGAACAAGATGAACAAGATTGAAAATATGGAACAATATTACGAGATTGTTGAGAAAAATGAGAAAGTAATTATTTACTGGAATACTCTTTTTTGTCCAGATTGCTTTGTATCTAGAAGGTTTATGCCAGAGATAATCAATGATTTTAAAGAATTTAATTTCTATAAAATCGAGAAAAATGCTAATCTTGAACTAGATAAACATTTAAACATCTATGGTGTACCTAGTTTCTTAATATTTGTAAATAACAAAGAAATTGGACGTTTAGTAAACAAAAAGAGAAAATCCTATCAAGAAGTTAAAGATTTCATTACAAAAACAATTAGTTAATAAAGGGTGATACTATGTTTTTTAAGAGAAAAAGAATCGAAGCAGTTAAAGAAAGAACGCCGGATACGGTGCCTTTTGTTATACCTGAAATTATGATTGTGCCTAAAAAAGAGGCATATAAGAAAAACCCTTTTGTTTCACCAATCTTTGGAACAAAAGTAAAAGATGAAGTTGTTATTCCTAATCCTCATATTAGAGCTGGGGACATTGATAAACAATATGATTCATTTAGAACAAAACCGAGAATGACTAAAGAAGACAGAAAGAGAAAATATGGATCTGAATTTCCTGAATTTGATTTAGTTAGTGGTAGTAATTTAAATGAAGCACTTGAATTACAGGGCAAGAAAAATATCAAGAAAACTGATACATATGAATCTTATGAAAATTTTGAAGCAAATAAAGAAACGAAAACAGGTGAAGAAGTTAAAGAATTCTTTGGACATGATGAGAATTTACCTCAAACAAATATAAGTGATTTCTTTGAAGATAAAGAAGTAAAAGTTAAAGAAGTAAAAGCTAAAGAAGAAATTCCAATGAAAAAAGAAGAAAAACCAGCATTAAATAAGTATAATAAAAAATATCGGTTACCACCTTTCTCATTGCTTTCAAAACCACTTCAAAAAGCAAGCGATAGCGGTGAGTGGATTCAAGAACAAATTGATATCCTAAATAAAACATTTCAAGAATTTGGTGTTGGAGCTAGTGTTTATACACATACAAAAGGTCCCACAGTAACAAGATATGAAATAATTTTAGATAGTGGAGTAAATGTTAAAAAGGTTACTGGAATATCAGATAACATTAAAATGGCATTAGCAGCAAAAGAAATTAGAATTGAAGCTCCAATTCCTGGTAAAAGCACTATTGGAATTGAAGTTCCTAATAAAATTGCGGAAATTGTTAATTTTATTGATATTGTTAATCGTGATGAATTTATTAATGCTAAAGACCCGTTAACTGTAGGTCTTGGACTAGATATTGATGGAAAAGGTGTTTATGCATCAGTTTCCAAAATGCCACATGGTATAGTAGCAGGTGCGTCACGTAGAAGAAAATCTGTAAGGATTAAGACAAGCTTAATGATTTTCTTATTTAAGTATTCACCTGATGAGCTAAAACTAGTTTTAGTTGATCCTAAGATGGTAGAATTATCTGCCTATAACGATTTACCTCATTTAATCACACCGGTTATCACAGATGCTAAAATAGCAACGGCAGGATTGAAGTGGGCAGTAGATGAAATGGAAAATAGATTTCAAATGTTTTCGAATGAAATTGTAAAAGATATCGTTTCATATAATGAAAAAGTTGAAAGAGAAGGTAAACTTAAACTAATGCCTTATATCGTAATTGTGGTAGATGAATTAGCTGATTTAATGGTTATTGCTTCTCGTACTGTCGAAAGCGCAATTATGAGATTAACACAAAAAGCCAGAGCTTGTGGTATCCATTTAATTATTGCTACTCAAAGACCATCGACAGATGTTATTAAAGGTACTATTAAATCTAATATTCCAACAAGACTAGCCTTTATGGTTTCTAGTTATGTTGATTCTATGACAATAATTGATAGTGTTGGTGCTGATAAACTACTGGGACGTGGAGATATGCTTTATGCTGAAAGTGGACAACCACAACGTCGTGTTCAAGGGGCATATGTCTCTGATTTAGAAATCCATAACGTTATTGAATTTATTAAAAGACAAAGATCAAGTGAGTATTTCTTTACACAGGATAAGCTAATGAAAAAAGTAATTAGTTCATCTTCTTCAGATGAATTATTACATGATGTTGCCAACTATGTAGTTATCAAGGGTAAAGCTTCAATAAATAAAATAAGTAAAGAATTCAATATTGGCTTTAATAGAGCTCAAAAAATTGTTGAATTGTTAGCTGATTTAGGAATAGTATCTGACAACGTTGGATCTAAAGCTAGAAGCGTACTTGTAAATGAACAAGAACTAGAAGAGGTTCTCAACGAGAATTAGGTGAAGCAAATGTTAAATGAAATGAATGATTTAGAAGATAATACCGAAGAAGAAATTAGTGAAATTGTTGAAGAGATAAATTATACAGTCTCAACTAACAAATACAGAAAAAAATTGATAAAAAAAATATCAATTGTTTTTGTCAGTGTTCTTTTAATATTTATTACTAGATTTTTCAAACATGCTCCATTTGATATTATCGTGGCTTCTTCGTTGTTTGTCTTTCTACTAGGAGTATCTATAGTAATGGGAATAGGGATATTGCTTTATATGTATTCAAGTATAAATGCACTTGATACAGAACGAGAAAATAAAATGCATAAATCGTTATTAAATATATTTGATTTAGTAAGTGTTATTCCAATTTTTATGGTGATAGTTTCTCTAACTAATATTGTTGCTTTTTCACCAGCAACTGTAGTAGGGCAAAGTATGGAACCAACATTTTACGAAGGACAAGATATTATCATGTCACATATCACAAATAATTATGATCAATTTGATATAATTATATTAGAGACAAAAGATGGAGACTTTTACTTAAAAAGAATCATCGGATTACCTGGAGATCATATTGAAATTAATAACAGTATTATTACAATAAATGGAACAGTAATAGACCAAGAATTCTTAGAAAATGAATCGGGGTCAATTGAGGTGAATACATATTGCAATATTAGCCAATTGCAAGTGTGTGAGTTTATTGTTCCATTAGATCACTATTTTGTTTTAGGAGATAACAGAGAAAATTCCCTTGATTCAAGAAGTGATTTGCTAGGCTATGTTCATGAAGACCAAATATATGGAAAAGTAATATTTAAATTTAACAATATATTTAGAGATGTCTTAAATCAGGAGTGATTATATGAAACAGATACAATGGTATCCTGGCCATATGGCTAAGACCAAAAAACAAGTAAAAGAAAAAATTAAATTAGTTGATGTTGTACTTGAACTCCTTGATGCTAGAATTCCTTACTCATCACAAAATCCAGTTATTAAGGAGTTAATAGGAAATAAACCTCGGGTTATTCTTTTGAATAAAGCTGATTTATCTGATCCTATAGAACTTGATAAATGGGTTTCTTTTTTTGAAGCAAAAGGCGTAAAAACATTGAAAATTAATGCCCTTAACGGTATGGGAGTAGATAAGATAAAAGGTGTTTTAAAAGAAGTCTTAAAAGTACAAATTGCTAAAGAGATTTCAAGAGGCAGAAAAGAAAGACCAATTAGAACAATGATCCTCGGTATACCTAACGTTGGAAAGTCGACTTTAATAAATAGATTAGCTAATAAGAAGAAATTAATTGCTGAAGATAGACCAGGTGTTACTAGACATACTCAATATATAAGAGTTGGTCAAGATTTTGAATTGCTGGATACTCCAGGGATTTTATGGCCTAAATTCGATAATGATGATGTTGCTTTTAAGTTGGCAATCACTGGGGCAATAAAAGATAATATTTTACCAATTGATGAAATTGCAATTTTCGGATTCAAATACCTCTATAAACATTATCTTTCTCGTTTTGAAGAGAGATATTCAATAAAAGTAGATATAGAAGACATCTTAAAAATCTATGAAGATATCGGAAGAAAAAGAGGATGTTTACTTCCCGGGAATGAGATTGATTATGACAGAGTAAATGATTTATTCCTTCATGATTTTAGACATCAGAAATTTGGGAAGATAACATTAGACTATGTTAAAGACTATGTATGAGTTTGAATTAGATTTACTTAATCAAGGACATAAGTATATCGCTGGGTGTGATGAGGTCGGCAGAGGACCACTAGCTGGGCCGGTTGTCGCAGCGGCAGTAATACTTGATCCATTTAATAAGATTGAAGGATTAAATGATTCGAAGAAGTTATCAGAGAAGAAGAGACTAGTCCTTAGTGAAGAGATAAAGAAAAAAGCAATTTCTTATAAGATTACTTATGTATATCCAGAAGAAATTGATAAGATTAATATTTATCAAGCATCAAAAAAAGCAATGATTGAATCAATCCTTGCTTTAGATATAAAACCTACGTTTATTTTATCAGACGCTATGCCTCTAACAGAAATTGATATACCACATTTAAGTATTATTAAAGGTGACGCTAAAAGCGCAACAATAGCGGCAGCTTCAATAATAGCTAAAGTTGATAGAGATAACTACATGATTGAGTTATCTAAAAAGTACCCTGAATATGGATTTGAAAAGCATAAAGGTTATCCTACTAAAATGCATTTAGAGGCATTGAGGAAATATGGAGTACTTGATATTTATCGTAAAACATATGGACCAGTACAAAAACTATTATACTTATCGAAAGGAAAAAATAATGTTTAGAGAAATGCGAAAGAAAAAGCGAGAAACAACAAAAGATGAAGCATATCAATTCTTAGAAAAAGCTCAAGAAGGTATTCTATCGACAATATCTGTTGATAATTCTTATCCTTATGGGACATCTGTTAATCATGTATTAATTGATAATAAAATCTATTTTCATTGTGCTGTAGAGGGACATAAGATAGATAATATTAGACACAACAATAAAGTTTCTTTTTTCGCGATTGTTTCTTCTATTGTAGATAAAGAATCATACACAACTCATTTTGAAAGTGTTCATGTATTTGGGACGGCATATATAGTTGAAGATAAAAAAGAAAAAGTGAAGGCATTATATGAGTTATCACGAAAATTTACAGGTGAGTTTTTTGTAAATGCAAAAGAAAAAATGTCTGGAAGCCTAGATGTTACTGGTATAGTAAGAATTGAAATTGATGACATAAAAGGAAAAAAAGTTTAGTAAAACTGTGATTTTTGAAGTGATTATAAGAGGGGAGTAAAACTAATGAAAGACAAAATTAATAGATTTTTGGATTTGTTTGAGGAACGTTTTAACTTCATCATTGATATTACAGCGTTAATAGGAAGTATATTTACCATCATATTAGCAATCCTTATCTTTGTACTAGGTATAATAAACAAAGTATATTTTCTAGATAATATTGAATTTATTATTTTACCGGGATTTATTGGGTTTATGGCAATTATCATGTTATTTGCCTTGAGAATCACAAGACATTTGACAAAAGAAAAAGAAGAATAGATACTAATTAAGAAAACAAAAAAAGACCTTAAAATTAAGGTCTTTTTATATTTCTAAACTAGCGTTATATAGACTTGCGTAATAGCCATCTTGTTTAATAAGTTCCTTATGAGTTCCTCTTTCAGTGATTCCTTTATCAGTGAGAACTAAGATTTCATCAGCGTTAGACACAGTCGATAACCTGTGAGCAATTACTAAGGTAGTTCTACCCTCACTTAACTCATCTAATGCCTTTTGAATAAGTTTCTCAGTAACGTTATCTAAACTAGATGTAGCTTCATCTAGTATTAAGATTGGTGGATTTTTTAAGAAGACACGGGCGATGCTGATTCTTTGTTTCTGCCCACCTGATAATTTCACTCCTCTTTCACCAACCAAAGTATCATATCCATTTTCTAGACTAACAATGAAATTATGAATATTGGCTTTTTTAGCAGCATCAACAACCTCTTCAAAGGAAGCTTCAGGTCTACCATATAAGATATTATCTTTCATTGTTCCATAGAAGATATAAACATCTTGTTGAACATGTCCAATGTGATGTCTTAATGAGTATGTATCGTATTCTTTTACATTGTGTCCATCGACTAATACTTCACCCTCATTAACATCATAAAAACGAGGAATTAATTTAGATATTGTACTTTTACCAACACCGGTTTCACCGACTAAGGCAACTTTCATACCTGGGTTAATGACTGTGCTAAAATTATGAAGCACATGTTCTCTAGAAGTTTCGTATTGGAAATTCACATTTCTGAATTCAATTTTACCAGCTTCTCCATTTAAGAATAATGGATTTTTTGGTGAATTTATTTTTGGATTTATTTGAAGTATTTTATAAAATTTTTCATAACCAGTCCAACCTTTTTGAACCATTTCCATTGTTTGAATTAGTGTTCTAATAGGTTGAATCAAGTAAGATACAAACATAAAGTAAGCAACATATTCACCAATCGTTATTTGGCCTAGATAAACGTAATATCCACCAAATACTAAGACTGCGACGTATAGTAAATCGATAAATAGATTAGTACCTGAACTAAAGATACCCATTTGTTTATAAAATGAATCAAAACTATCTTGGTAACGGTAAGTTACATTAGTAAATTTTTTTAATTCAAAGTCTTCATTTGTGAATGCTTTAGTTAATCTGATTCCACCGATACTATTTTCTACCTCACTATTAATTTCTTCATGAGTAGCTCTTGTTCTTCTAGAAGCTGCCATCATTTTCTTTCTTCTTTGAGCACTAAATATTACTAAAAAGACTATGAAGATGAAGACTATGATAGTAAACATTATATGAATATTTAGTAAAATCACAAAACTACCAATTATCATTATTAACGAAACAAAGACATTTTCAGGAGTATGATGACTCATCTCAGAAATATCTCTTAAATGACCAACAATATAAGTCATTATTGATCCTGTTTTATGATCATCAAAATAATCAGAATCTAAAGTCTGAATCTTTTTAAATAAATCGATTCTCATATCTCTTTCTATTCTTGTTCCCATAACATGTCCATAGTAATTAACGAAATAGTTACAGCCCATTCTAATAAAATAAAGACCAATTAAAACTCCTCCAAAAATAAAAATCATTCTGACATTTCCATTAGGAATGAAATCATCAATATAACTTCTAGTGATTACTGGAAATAATAGATTTAGTCCACTCATAATTGACGCGGCGAGTAAATCGAAGTAAAATAATAGCTTATGATTATTGTAATATTTAATAAATGTCTTTAGCATAATTGCACCTCATAAAAGAATTATAGCATATTATTAAAAAGATATATTAACTATTTGCAATATGTTATAATATTGATGGTGAGAAATATGATTATAAGTTTAGAAAAGTTATTAGAAAAAGATTTAAAAGATGAAGTTATTGTTTTTCAAACAGACACTGTTTATGGAGTAGGATGCATAATTAATAGTGAAGTTGGTGTAAACAAAATATATGAACTTAAAAAACGTGAGAAGAGAAACCCTCTTGCTGTTTTGTGTTCGAGTATTTCACAAGTTAAAGAAATTGTTCATAATTTTGAACTTGGTGAACAATACGCCCTTTCATTTTGGCCAGGGGCTTTAACATTGATTTATCCAAAAAAAGATACTGTTGGTGATTACATAACTTCAGGACTTAAAACAGTTGGAGTAAGAATACCACGTGATGATATTGCGCTAAAAATATTAGAAAAATTTGGTCCAATGGCTGTGACTAGTTTGAACTTATCAAGTGAACCACCGATTTTAAAGTTTGAAGACACATTAAAATTTAAAGATGAAGTTGATTATATTGTAAAAGGGTCTGATTTATCTTCAATTAGTTCGGCAGTTTATGATGTTGTTAATAAAAAAGTATTACGACAAGGGACAATAAAATTAGGCTAGAAGATTAGCCTATTTTCTTTGTTATTTTATCTAAAGAGTAAACACTTTATTAAGATAAATATATTATATATATATTTTATTATTATATTATTGTGATTTTTAGTATTGTAATCTGATAAAGTTTTGTTATAATTGAAAAGTAGTATATATACAAAGTAATTTTATAAGCACTTTTTAAGGAGGGTTTATTTATGAAAATAGCAATCGGCGCAGACCATGGCGGATATAGCCATAAAGAAGCAATTAGAGCACATCTAGTTAAAAGAGGTTTTGAAGTCAAAGATTTTGGAACTTATAGTGAAGACAGTGTAGACTATAATGATTACGCTAAACTAGTAGCGGAAAGTGTAAGAGATAATAAATATGATCGTGGGATTTTAGTATGTGGTACAGGAATAGGCATGAGTGTTATGGCGAACAAAGTATCTGGTATTAGAGCTGCTTTAGTACACGACTTATTTACAGCTGAAGCTACAAGACTTCACAACAATACTAATGTACTAGCAATGGGTGGAAGAGTTATTAAAGAATCTCTTGCTTTACAAATCGTTGACATATGGATAGATACAAAGTTTTCGAACGAAGAAAGACATATTAGGAGAATCGCAAAAATAGATAGCTATAAAGGAGAATGATTATGGGTAAATTAACAATTTTAAATCATCCTTTAATAGACCACAAGATGGCTATTATTAGAAACAAAAATACTGACACGAAAACATTCAGACATTTAGTAAATGAAGTTGGTGGATTAATCACTTATGAAATTACTAGAGGACTTAAAACAAAAGAGATTGAAGTTATCACTCCAATCACAAAGACTACATGTAAAACATTAAGTAAGGATGTTATTATCGTCCCGATTTTAAGAGCTGGACTTGGAATGGTTGATGGAATCCAAATGCTTATCCCAACAGCTAAAGTTGGACATGTGGGAATGTATCGCGATGAAAAAACATTAGAACCTGTTGAGTACTATGCTAAGTTTCCAAATGAAATAGTTGAAGGAACTTGCTTGGTAGTTGATCCAATGTTAGCAACAGGTGGTAGTGCTAGTGCTGCAATTTCTGCAGTTAAAAAACGTGGAGCAAAAGACATAACTTATGTTGGTATTGTCGGGTGTCCTGAAGGAGTATCTAGATTGAATAAAGATCATCCTGATGTTGATATTTATTTAGCTGCGATGGACGAAAAACTTAATGAAGTAGGATATATTGTTCCTGGATTAGGTGACTGTGGAGATCGATTGTTCGGTACAAAATAATGAACGAAAAACAAAAGAATGCATTTAGAGTTTATTCGGTAGTTAGTAGTTTCTTATTTGAGATTATTATTACAATAGGAATATCTATCGCTATCGGTTATTTTTTAGACGAATGGTTGAATACGGTATTCGTATTCAAATTAATATTTATAATTATTGGGGTATTCGCTGGGATTAGAAATCTCATAGTTAAAGTATCTAGGTTGGAGGATCAAGATGGAGAGTAAAGATGCATTTATTAAAACTTTTCCATTTGTTTGGATTTATACAATTACCATTGCAATAATATTATGGTTAATCGTTGGAGAAGATTGGGGTATTTCCTTTGTTTTAGGAAGTGCGACTAGTTTAATGACAATGAGTATGTTGTATAAAAATTCAAAGAGAGTAGTCGAAAGTGATAAAGCCACAGCTCAAAAATTGGCTGTTAAAAACTATGCATTAAGATATTTCTTTTATATCGTTGTTTTAGTTGTGTCTGGTTATTTTGATCAACTAGAAATATTTGCGACAGCAATTGGATTATTTTCATTCAAAATAGTCTTTTATATGGTGTTGCTTTTTGAAAGTAGAGGTGTTAAAAGTGATTGATTATTATGTAGAATTATCAGCAGGAATTAAAGCATCATTAGTTATCACTGCCTTTTTAATGTTGTCTACTTTTATTATTGGGTTAAAAGTCAGAAAGATGAAAGCATCAGATGTTCCAACAGGAATAACACTGATTGCGATTATGTTTGTTGAAGGTATAAACGACATGCAAAGAGACTTCTTTAAGAAGTATTGGAAGCAGTTTACACCATATACATTAACAATCCTTTTATTCTTAATGTTTGCGAACACAGCATCTCTTGCTGGTCTTAGTGCACCACTATCAAATATTAGTGTAGCTTTAGGATTTAGTTTACTTGCTTTTGGATCAGTCCAAGTTGCAGCACTGTTTACTAAGAAACCAAAACAAAGAGCAAAAGATTTATTAGATCCTCATTGGGCATTCTTACCAATTAACTTAGTTGGGGAAATGTCAACTCCGTTTGCAATGGGTCTTCGTTTATTCGGGAACTTATTAAGTGGAGCAATTATCGGAATTATCCTTTACGGAATATTATCATGGTTTGGAATAATTGTTGGAGCATTCTTAATACATCCAGTATTTGATATGTTCTTTGGATTAGTTCAAGCATATGTATACTTTATGTTATTAACGATTTTCCTAAGTATGGCAGTAGAGGATTAACTTAAGTTATTTACTGAGTAATCAGTTTATATATTATAAAACTATAAAAGAAATTAAAATAATAAGGAGGAAACAAAAAATGGCAGAATTTACAGAATTTTTCGCACTAGGTATGGCTTATTTAGGTGCAGGAATTGCAGTATTCACAGGAGTAGGTCCTGGAATTGGGCAAGGTTACGCAGCTGGTAAAGCAGTAGAAGCTATTGGTAGACAACCTGAAGCAGTATCTAGTATTAGAACTGTAATGATTACAGGTCAAGCACTTGCTGAAACAACTGGTCTTTATGGACTTGTAGTAGCAATATTATTAATCTATACTACTGGATTAGGCGGATAAGAAAAAAACGATTTTGAGGAGGCAAATCCTATGGATAATGTTGCTGAAGCAATTAAGGTATTTATAGATGGCGCTATTAGCGTAAATCTAAAAGAAATGATAATTCAAATTGCCTCAACTTTACTTCTTTTTCTTGTAGTTAGATATTTCTTCTGGAATAACATTACAGATTATTTAGAAGAAAGAAAAAAACATATGGCTACGGAATATGATGAAGCAGACCAAGCAAATTTAGAAGCACAATCACTTAAAGATAAAGCAGTTGGTGAACTAACTGAAATAAGATTAAGTGCAAAAGGTATTATTGATGAAGCTAAAGAACGTGGAGAAGTTGAACGTACTGAGATAGTTGGTAATGCTAAAAATGAAGCTTCTGTTGTAATGGAAAATGCTCGTAAAGAGATTGAAAGTGAAATTGAAAAAGCACGGACTAGTATTAACGATGAAATCGTTAGTGTTGCTGTACTTATGGCAGAAAAAGTAATTAAGAAAGAAATAGATGAAAGTAAGCATAAAGAGCTTCTTAAAGAAGTTACTAAAGAGGTAATCAGTTAATGAATTACATCGCTTTTCAGTATGCAGAAGCTTTATTTGGTTTGGCCAAAGAAACTTCTCAAATTGATAAGGTAGTATCTGAATATAAGATTGTTAAAGACTCTTTTGACACTGAAATCTATCAATTTCTAATTCATCCAAAGATTAAAAAACAAGATAAAAAAGACATTGTTGCTAAATTCATCAACAATGAATTATTAAAAAGCTTTATTTTTGTTTTAATCGATAATTCTCGTATTGAACTTCTAGATGATACGTTAGCAGAATTAGAGAAATTAATCGATAATCAAAATAAAGTAATGAAAGTTCAGGTGTTTTCTCATAAGAAAATGTCTACAGAACAAGTTAAACAATTAGCTGCAAATTTAGCAAAGAAACATAATAGAAAAATTGAGCTTAAAAATATTGTTGAGAAAACAATTGTTGGTGGTATTAGAATCGAATTCGAAGGAATGATTTTAGATGATACTATTAATAATTACTTGCACAATCTTAAAGCTAATTTGACTAAATGAGCGAGGTGAGAGAATGAGTAAAATTAATCCTGTTGAGATTAGTTCTTTAATAAAAGAGCAAATCAAAAAATATGAGAAAGAAATTAAAACAGAGAGTATTGGTACAGTAATTTCCGTTGGTGACGGAATTGCTTTAGTTCATGGATTGGACAATGCGATGAGTGGTGAATTATTACTATTCCCTGGAGATGTATATGGGCTAGTATTGAATTTAGAAACTGATCATGTTGGTGCTATTTTACTTGATGAAAGTACGGCTATAAAAGAGGGAGACATTGTTAAAACAACCGGGCGTCTTTTAGAAGTTCCTGTTGGCGATGAAATCATCGGACGTGTCGTAAATGCTCTTGGACAACCAATTGATGGAATGGGCAAAATTAATTCGACTAAGACTAGATCTATCGAACGAAAAGAAACTGGTGTTATGAGGCGTAAATCAGTTAATCAACCATTACAAACAGGGATTAAAGTATTAGATGCATTAGTACCAATTGGACGTGGACAACGTGAATTAATCATTGGGGATAGACAAACTGGTAAAACAGCTATTACAATTGATACAATTATCAATCAAAAAGGTAAAGATGTTATTTGTATATATGTTGCAGTTGGACAAAAAGAATCGACTGTAGCTGGCGTTTTTGAAACACTAAAACAACACGGAGCAATGGATTATTCAATCATTGTTAGTGCATCAGCGTCAGAACCTTCACCATTATTATATTTAGCTCCTTATACAGGAGTTACTATGGCTGAAGAATATATGTTTGCTGGTAAAGATGTTTTAGTTATTTATGATGATTTAACTAAACATGCGATAGCATATCGTGAGTTAAGTTTATTACTTAGAAGACCACCAGGAAGAGAAGCATTCCCAGGAGATGTTTTCTATTTACATTCAAGATTGTTAGAAAGAGCTGCGAAATTAAATGATGAGTTAGGTGGAGGTAGTATTACTGCACTGCCAATCATTGAAACGCAAGCTGGAGATATTAGTGCTTACATCCCAACAAATGTTATTAGTATCACGGATGGACAAATCTTTTTACAAAGTGATTTATTCTACAGTGGTGTAAGACCGGCAATTAATGCTGGACTTTCAGTATCACGTGTTGGTGGTAATGCCCAAATT
>DAOVWR010000137.1 GCA_030636545.1 Mycoplasmatota bacterium | reverse complement strand
CTCTTTAGCAACGCTTAACTGTTTCATTTCAGTTTCTAAATTAAGTCCATATCCACTTTTTGCTTCGATAGTTGTTACGCCATGAAGTAACATTTCATCGAGTGATTTCCAAGCTTTTTCAAATAGTTCTTCAACTGTAGCGTTTCTTGTTTTGTTTACTGTTGAGTGAATTCCTCCACCTTGTTTTAAGATATCCAAATAAGGAACACCTGCACGTAAACTTGCAAATTCATTCTCTCTAGAGCCATAGTGAACTAAATGAGTATGCGAATCTATTAGTCCTGGGATTACTAGATTACCCTGTGCATCATGCATAAAAGTAAAGTCATTTAAGTACTTATCATATTCTCCTTCTCCAAAGTCGATAATAATTCCATCCTTAACAGCGATAAAGGCATCAGAATAAGAAGATATCTTATTCATATCTTTTCCTTTAACTGGGGCAATTAATTTTGAAGTGAGTAATGTGCCAATATTATAAATCACTAAATCTGCATGCATAGTAACACTCCTTATTTTATGTTTGCTTCGATAATCTTATACTTATCAAAATCCCTGAATTTTAAATACTTAATAGTATACTTAGTTAAATCATCTAATGACATCGTTTTATCAAATTCTAAACTGTTAACTTTAAAGTAATATCTTAAAGATCTAACTAAAGAATCTCTTGGTAGTAATCCTACTAATTCTGAAGCAGTAACATTAACATGATATCTTTTAGCTTCCATCTTTACTGTTTCGAAAATACGGTATATAGGATTCTTTTTATAATCTAAGATGTTTAAAGTAACTTGGACATGTCCGCGGTTGTCTAAGTAAACAGGACCTGCTTGAATGTGTCTAAATCCACCACTTGAGAAACGAATAGTTTTAGCGATATTATTTGCGACCTTCGTGTCCTTAGTATCTAAATCAATATTGTAAGCAATTAGTGGTATTCTAGCTCCAACTCCGATGACTCCAAACGTTGGATGGATTTCTGGAACTCCAAAATCAGGATACCATCTTTCTTCTTTGATTTTATCCTTCATTCCTTCAAATTCACCTTTACGAATATTTGGTAATTTAACACGATCTTTCTTATTCGCAGCTTCTGCGTATAAGAAAATCGGAATAGCATATTTATCATTTATTTTCTTACCAATAATATTTGCGTATTCAACACACTCTTCCATTGTAACATCTTCAATTGGAATAAATGGAATAACATCAACAGCTCCCATTCTTGGATGCTCACCAGACTGGTTATTCATATCTACTAGTTCTAATACCTTTCCCGTAAATAATACTACAGCATCAATTATTTTTAGAGGGTCTCCTAGCAAAGTAACTACTGTTCTATTGTAATCTGCGTCAGGTTCATAACTTACTAAGTTAAAGCCTTTTTTATCTTTTAAAACACTAACTATCTCTTCTACCTTATCTAAATCTCTTCCTTCACTAAAGTTAGGAACACATTGAACTATTTTCGGCATCTTAGTTTCCACCTTTTTTATATTTCTTATTTACTAATTCATCCACTAATAAATCGTCTGCTAGATAAGGAATTGTTACATAAGAATTATTATCTAACTTATTATATTCAATACTTGTTTCAATGGCATTTTCATTACGTGCCCAAGCACGTCTTGAAACTCCACCCATAACATCAAATAACATAGCTGTTTGTAATATTGCATCTGTATGATGTGATCCATCAAGTATCAGACCATATCCTCCGTTTATTGCTTTACCAATTCCTACTCCACCACCATTGTGTAGTGATACTAACCTCATTCCACGAGAAGAATTACCTAAAGCTATATGCGTTGCCATATCAGCCATAATATTAGATCCATCTTTAATGTTAGCTGT
>DAOVWR010000066.1 GCA_030636545.1 Mycoplasmatota bacterium | reverse complement strand
CTGACAAAAAACAAGATAATTAAAGGGTTTGTTTTCTTCCAATCTGGACTTGGTTTCTTAAGTGTAATATTCCCTGGAGGATTATTTTTCGTTTTACCATATGACTGGCGTACAGTAACTTATTTATTTGATCACTTCTCACTTGCGATAATGCCAGTATTTTTAGTATTCTTAATGGATTATGTCCCAAATAAAAGAGATTTTAGAATTTCGATGATTTATTCACTTGTTGTACCAATACTTGTCTTACCAATTGCTTTGTATTACGATTATAATGCATACTACGTATTAGATGGGGTATTTATTAGAGATGTAGTTGGTGATAATCAATTTCTAATTATGGGAATTATGTTAATTCTATTAGTAATGTATAACTATTTGATGTGGTATATCGGTCTTTATCTTGTAAAGTTAAAAGAGAAGAAGAAGCATCTTAAAACATCGCTATTTAAACCATTGTATCCTTGGACAATCATTACTGGATACTTAGTTCTAGGACTATTAGTTTCATTTATATTTTTTGGATCTACACCTACATATTTAAATGAATTACCTGATAGGTATATAGAGCGGCCATATAAGAGTATTCAAGAAAAACTAGTTATTTATCAAGGAATAATTGATGGGGAACTATATTACTTTGTTGAAGTGCTTAATGGACAAGATATTGAGATATATTCATTTGATTATCAATTAGTTGTTCAAGATTATAGCAGTGTTTATAATATGGTTTATTTCTCAGTTGAGGATATTACTCATAATCAAATAATGATTCAGTTAACGAGTAATGAAGGCGAAGAAAATGAAACTCATAAAATCTATATTTTAAATCTTGAATTAGATTATGATCAATTTATTGAGGAAAATGAATATAAACTAGTTACAAACTAAATAAAAAAAGTAGAATTCTTTATGAAAAAGAAATCTACTTTTTATTTTAACTAAACTATTCTTGTGCTCTTTGGATAATAATCTCCATAATATTATCATTAAATAAATCATCATTTGAGTTTGCATAATCAACCATTATGATCGGCATTGAATCTAGCATATCTAGAAACTCTTCTGAGTTCATTAATGTGTTATTAAACTGAGTTGCTCTTTCTAGTAAAGACCATGTTTTAAAACTATTTAATATTCCAGTTGGACTCATTTGCATCGTTGTTACTGCCTGCATAACAACAAAGGTATCAACTTGATCTAAATTACTAACCTCATTACCTTCGGCTATAAGAAAATCAATTGTTTCTTCAAAATTATCATTGTTTGCCCAACTTGCTCTTATTGAAGATTCATAATCATAAGTTAGTTTATTATCTTTTTCGAATTTATCAAGTATGATAACTCTTGATATAGTATTGTTGCTCGTTAAATCACCATATGTTATTTCATTGAGAGGTTTGTTTGAACTATCATATAAGTAATCAATTAATCCATAATCTTCTAACATATCATAAAATAATTGATAATCTACATCATTACTATAATCAATCCCATGAATATGTTGGAAATCAAGAATTAAGAATTCACCATCATTTTCAGCTAAGAAAGTAGTAATCTCTAAAGCAATTTCTTCAAAGACACCTGATATGTAGTTATGTTTTGTTTCCCATATGCCATCTGTATAAGATAATCTAATATCAAAATATCTTACACCACTTTCTAGTAACTCTGTCGGTGATGCATTCTGAGTAACAGATTGTCTAACAATAAAGCCTTTTAAGAAAGCCCCGGGAATTCCTTTCATTATATCATCAGCTGAGTATGTATCTACTCTACTGAAATAATTTATTTCATTTGAGAAGGCATCATGTGCTCCAAGCATGGTAATCTCTATTGCTAAACTATCATTACTTATGTTTTCACTCATCCAAGTGCTATAGTCTACATCACTAACAGTATTTCCCATAGAAACAATAGGAATGTTAACTGTAATTATAAACAGTATCAATATAATTAAAACCCATTTAATTATCCGTATTAATCTTTTCATCTTATTGCCTTCTTTCTATTCTTTTCTCATTAACTTTTATTCCTAGACCAAAATAGAAACTATTGTAAGAATAATAGTAAAAGTCATCAAACACGAAATAATAATTACTATTCTTAGTTGTATTCGTTTTTGTTTTATAGATAGAAATCTTTTTCCTAAATAGAACCAATCTATATATATAAATGTAACTAGAAGGAAAAATCTAGAGATAATAATAAAAATGTAATGCATAGTAGATAGTGTAAATAATGAGGTTAACTCAGATAAAGCACCATTCAGTAATATAAAAATAAACAAATTAAGCATCGAATATTTTAGATATTTTTTTAAGTTATAGTCTTCATGGATTAACAACTCATCATTTACTAATTCATCAATTGAAGTATTAAATACTTTTGCTAAAGAGGATAAGCTGTCTAAATTAGGAACGCCTTTATCTGATTCCCATTTTGACACAGCATTTCTTGTAACGAAGATTTTCTCAGCTAAATCAACTTGAGTTAAATTTTCTTTTTTTCTTAAGACTTTTATTTTAGCACCTAATGTCATGAAATCACTCCTAACTCATACCCAATATTATACTAAACTGACATTTTTTGTAAAGACACGAATCGTTACTATTGACATTTAGTTATCAAACTAACTATTTAGTACCCTAATCTAGATATATTTGAAATGAATCCATCTTACTCTCTAATTCCGTTGTATAGTTAATTTATTTAAGTAATAATTCCGTATATTTTCTCTTTAGATATTCAATATAATATTTGGGGTTAAATTCCTCATTTGTGACATCTAGTAATAATTGTTTTGGCAGTTTAAAAGATCCATATTTATGAATATTCTCTTTTAACCAATCATTGATTACATCGAGTTTACTTTCTTTTATACATTCATCGATATTGATTGTTTTATTGATTTCATTAGCCCATTGCGAAGCATACGCACCACCTAAAGCATATGTAGGAAAGTAGCCAAACCATCCTAATGACCAATGGACATCTTGAAGAACACCTTCACTATCGTTACGTGGTGTGATATTTAAATACTTTTTCATTTTTTGGTTCCAGATTTTCGGAAGGTCTTTTACTTCTATCTCGTCATTAAACAACGCTTTTTCAATCTCGTAACGGACCATTATATGGAGTGGGTATGTTAATTCATCAGATACAACACGAATATATGATTGTTGAACCTTGTTGTAAACTTTATAAAAATCATCCATTGGTACATCCTGTAATTCCTCCTTGAAGATTGATTGAAGTTTATGATAATGCACCTCCCAGAAAGCTTTGCTACGGGCAATAATATTTTCATAAAACCTTGATTGTGATTCTGCTATCCCAGATATTGATAACCCAATAAACCCAGCTGATGATATCCTAAACAAGGGTGTTCCAAGATACTTACGGTCTACTCCTTGGTAATGCATAGCATGTCCCATCTCATGAGTACTTGCAAATATGCTGAATAAGAAATTGTTCTCTAAATATCTTAGTGTGAAGCGGACATCATCAGGTGATGTCCCCCAACAGAATGGATGTACTCCTTCATTTGAGCCCCCTCGTTTAGTGTCAAACGGTAGCACTTCCATCAAGTATTCTACGAATTTTTTCTGCCTTGCTACATCATATGGTAGTTTCATAAAATCATCATTATACTGTGGTTCTTTTGCAATCACTTCTAATACAAAAGGTACTAAATCCGCTCTTAATTGATCAAAGAATTTATCGTAATCCTTCAATGTTATACCGCGCTCAAAGTCGTCAATTAAAGCCTCATAAATAGTCTGATTTTCTTCTTTGGTGTACGATGTTATTTCTTTTACGAGATCAATCATCTCCTTTAAGACTGACTCAAAAATTGAAAAATCTTGTTTCTCTCTCGCTTCCTCCCATAACTGTTGGGCATGTACTTTCAACTTTTGATGTTTAATCATTAAATCCTCAGGTACTTTTAACAACTTGTCTAACTCTCGTTTTTCTTCATAAATTTCTCGTTTATGAAAATCATCTAAAAAATCTATTTTCTCATATAAACTGTTGACTATTCTTATAAACTGAGGGTCTTTGTTAATCGCTAGGACTTGCTTTGTTAGTTCTCCCAACATTTCACTTCGGTAAGATGCAATAGACTTTGGTGCTTCGGTTTGAGCATCCCAAAAAACAATTCTCATCGCAAATAAAATAGCTTCTGATTTCTTAGTGAATTCCTTATACTTTTTATATAACTTTTCCATATTTCGTTCATATAATTAATTTGTGTTAAATTAACTATACTTTCCTTTCTTTAAGATTTTATAACAATCTCCTATATCAAATTTTTAATGTTATTTGTTAGCTATATCTAGTGCAATTTTCCATTCACCATCATACTTTTTCCAAATAAGTACGTATTTCCCAATTTGATTAACTAGTTTTCCATCTTGTTTATATTTCTTTGAATATTTTCCTGTTGTATATCCTAGAGTGGAATCATCAGAAACATCAGCGCTAAACGGTTCCCATGACAATTCATAACTATCCAGTTTATAAACTGATTCGAACAACTTTATAATATCTTTTTCTCCAACTGTATTTGGTCTGTGTTTCTCATTAACAACTATTGAATCTTTTGAAAACCAATTCATCAATGCTTTAACTCCATGAGTTCGAGTATCTCTAAAACATAAAAAATCATGCTCAAGAAGTTCTTGTTTAGCTTTATCTTTTTCCAAAGGTATACCTCCTTTCAACATGTTTTTTCTCAAGTAAGATATAATAAAAGACTAAAAAAAGATTTAGTCTTTGTGTAATTCTAAGTATTAATTATTCCCTAAATAGTTCTCTCTCCATTATTTTAAACCGTCTAATTTTTTTATACAAGTATACCAAGTATATATCAATAAGTTTGAATATCAAACCAATATTTATGTAAAAACTGATCTATACCATATTAATCATTTCCCTAAGTAAAAAGCCCAATAGGGCTTTGTTATGCACTATATATTATGTCTTAGAATTATTTATGGTATGGCTCGCTGTATCACTTTTAGTTACAACTTGCTATCAGATGCAAAGAATATATTCTTCACTCATGTTTACTTCCAATAATTATCCATTCATCAATCTACTATAATTTCCTTAACTCCCCGATTTTGAATTCCATCAAGTAATTTTTTAATCTGTTTACTTTTAAAGAATTGAATAATGAAAACTACTAATAACCCTGATGCAGAAATTAGAAAAGTAGCTATATCAAGAAAATCAATAATTAACCCTCCAATAATTAAAAATAAGGTAGCTGCTGATTGATTGATTGCTCTAATTGTTGAAAATGTTCTACCTCTAAATTCTGGATCTACTGCTTTTGTAATTCCAGTAATCATTATTATATATGCTGTAGTAAGCCCCATACTTACTGTAGCTGCTAACAACAGAAATACAATGTAAAATACCCAATAATTAATATGTTGATTAATAACTAAATATGAAATTATAGCCATACAAACAAATCCAATAGCTATAAGGCTGAAGCCCTTTCCTACTGCTAAAAATGTGTTTTTAATTTTCATTTGCCCTATTACAATCCCACCAATAAAAGCAGATACAGCAAATACAATTTGAACATTTGCTAATTCAATAGGAGGTCTACCAAGTGCAGTATTATACAAAAATGGAATTCCAACAAATATAAATGGTATATAGATAATATTAAGTTTTAAAGTAAATAATACGTAGCTAATTAATCCTTCTTTATTAATTAGATGATTAATCCCAACTTTGAAATCACCAAGAACGGTCTTTTTATTTTCTTCAGTAATACCTTTTCTTTCTATCTTGTATCTTGTTTTAATAAACATTTCACTAAATCCAGATAATAGGAATGATAAAGCATTGATAGCTATAACCCATTCTATTCCTAATATAGTATAGATAATTGCTCCAGCTAATAATCCAATTACAGTTTGAATACTCATGACAGTAGATTGAGCTCCTGTAGCAACTTGAACCATGTCATCTCCTACTATTTCAGGTACAGCACTTAATACGGCAGGTTCAAATAAAGCTACATTAATCGCTAAGAAAATTGTAATAATATATAAAAGAATTATTGATTCCTGTGGGCTAATTCCACTAGCCATAATTATCCCTGCTGTAACAAACAAAAATCCCCTAATGAAATCTGTTATATATAATATTTTAACTTTATTCCATCTATCAATTAACACTCCAGCAACTGGACTAAATAATGTTTTAAACCCAAATCCCAAAGCAATAAATATACTCATACTTAAGCCGGATCCAGTAATATCTAAAATATACAATCCGACTGCGAATAAGAATAATTCATTACCAATATTTGACACTAATCCACCAGCAAAGAGTAAGGTAAAACTTCGATTTTTAAATAATTTTTTCATAAACTCCTCCTATTGAAAACAGTGCTTTCAAGTGCTGTTTTTTTCCTCCCATGACTTCTTATTTATAGTATACCATACTTATTTATAAAATATATATCATAAAATGTTTTAAAAGAAAAAGCCCAAAAGGGCTTTGTTATGCTATTTATATCATTAGTTGCAATTTGGTATGATACGACTCGTTGTAACACATTTAGTTGCAACATATTACTATATACTTATGATATCACAGATTCCCACAGTTTAACTTCCATACCAATTCAATAACTTATT
>DAOVWR010000070.1 GCA_030636545.1 Mycoplasmatota bacterium | reverse complement strand
GGAAAATTTCTTAATTCTCTAATTTCTTTTAATCTTTCACCTAATGTTTTCATATTCATCACCGTTTATATTGTAGCAAAAAAGCACACATAATTAGATATGTGTAATATAATTAGCACATAATAGACTAATTGTATGGAAATCAATACGATTGTTTTTTTGACAATAAGATAAAGAAATATTATATTAGATATAGGTGATATTTATGAAAGAAGAAATATCTAACATCCTTAAAAAGCATGTTGATCTATTTGGTTTTATTAGTATAGATGAATATTTAAAAACTAGATCTACTTATGGTAAAGAAGATTCTTTTAGTCGTATCCCTAACTTTAGCAAATATAAAACGATAATAGTCTTAGGATTAAGCTATCCTAGCAAAACAGTCGAATACAAAGGAAAGAGTTATGGAGTTCTCTCTAGATACTCTTATAATACAGACTATCATTTAGTATTTAAAAAAGTATTTGAAACAATTGAAAAAGCATTTGATAAGTTAAAAATAAAGAGCCATTTTAGTGTTGATGTATCAGATATTTATGAGAAGCAAGCAGCAACACTCGCAAATTTAGGATGTATTGGTAAGAATCAATTATTAATTAATAATAAATATGGAACATATCTCAATCTTGCCACAATCTTAGTTGATATCGATATAACAAAGAATATTGAGGTAGCTGACGATTGTGGTGATTGCACATTGTGTATTGATGCCTGCCCTAGTAGTGCCTTAGACAACGGATTTGATAGAGAATTATGTATATCTGATATTAGTCAGGAAAAGAATATCTTAAGTGAAACTGAAATATCATATTTCAAGGAAGTAATATATGGCTGTGATATATGTCAACAAGTATGTCCCAAAAACACTGGGATTGATTTTCATCTTCATGAAGAATATGAACCTGCTGGGTTTGAAAATATTAATTTGATTAGTTTACTCGATTTAACAAATAAAGAGTTTAAAGAAATATATGGAAAAAATGCATCAAGTTGGACAGGTCCGTTAGTTTTAAAAAGGAATGCAGTATGTATGATAGGTAACCAAAAACTAGTAAGTGCTATCCCAGAAATTAAAAGAAGTATTGATAAATATAAGAATGTTTCATGGTATAATGAAACGGCAACAAAAATCTTAAAAATGCTAGAAAGTGAGTGATTACTATGAATCATATCGTTTTATATCATCCTGAAATACCTCAAAATACAGGAAATATAATGAGAACTTGTGCAGCAACCAATATGTTTCTTCATTTGATTGAACCTTTAGGGTTCAGTTTAGATGCTAAGTACGTTAAAAGAAGTGCTGCTAACTATTTAGAACATGTTAACTATAAAGTATATAAAGATTACGAACACTTTCTAAAAGAAAATAAAGGAGATTTTTATTTTCTTACAAGATATGGACAAAAAACACCTGATGTTATGAATTATAATGTCACTGATAAAGATGTCTATTTAATTTTTGGAAGTGAAAGTAGTGGAATACCAAAAGAAATTTTAAAGGATCAGCTAGATAAATGTTTAAGATTACCAATGACAGATAAAGTAAGAAGTTTAAACCTTAGTAATACTGTCGCAATCTTGGCGTATGAAGTATTAAGACAACAAGGTTATATTGGACTTTTCGATCATGAGCCAGAAAGTTTAAAAGGAAAAGATTGGTTATTAAAATAAGACTATCTTTAATAACGAGATATTGATATAATTGTTATGAGAGGAAGTGATTATATGATTCCTATGGTTAATCAAGATATTCAGATACAAAGTTATAAACATGATGAATCTCTACACCGAATTTGGGAAAAAGCAACAGTTTTACACTCGGATGAAAATATAACTATTGTCGCTAATAGAAGAACTAAAGTTATTGAGGCGAACGGACGATTTTGGCATACTAGAGAGCCTTCTGTGACTTGGTTTTTTAAAGACAAGTGGTATAATATCATTGGAATTATCAAACGAGATGGAGTAGCTTATTACTGTAATATTGCTTCACCGTATATGATTGATGATGAAGCATTAAAGTATATTGATTATGATTTGGATGTTAAAGTTCTTTGTGATTTAAGTTTTACAACTCTTGATAGAAATGAATATAATAAACATCAAGAGAAAATGGGATATTCAGATGAGTTAAAAGTAATATTAGAAAAAGAGTTATTAGATCTAATTGAAATGATTAAAAATGTTGAAGGACCATTTGATAGTAAACTAGTAATGGAATGGTATAAAAAATACAGCAACGGAGGTCCAAGATGAATAAAGAGAATTTAATGAGTGTATATTACAAGATGTGCATTTTTATTGGGATGGGAGCTTTTCTGAGTTTATTTTTATACTTAAAACAATTTCCAGAAGGAATGAATGGCGATATAACTAAAACATTCTTTGGACTTGAGTTTAATCTTGGGTATGGAAATGTTGTCACTGTATTTAATTCAATTGTTATTATCTTCTTTGTAATTTTCCTCATTAATTTAGGAGCATTAATTTTTGCTTTAATAGGAGATAAACTAGATGGTTTACTTCTAGAAGGAGCATTCTATAATACGATTATCAGTTTGCTATTGTTAATTTCTCATTTAGCATTTCATTTACAAATACCTGGGATTGTAAATGGTGAAATTAGTCATAGTATATTCCATAGTAATTTTTACGCATTAACAGACATGAGAGTTATTGTTTTTAATTTTAGTTATCTATTTATTACAGTCTATATGTTTTATAATGCTTATATTATTTACAAATTTATGCCTAAAAAATAGAAGTACAATATAATTTACTACATAAAGAGAATAGAAAAAAACACTAGTCAATTGATTAGTGTTGTTCATTCTCTTTATTTGATAAAAAGGTGTTATGTGATAAAATAATAAAGAGGTGATTATTATGCAAAAGAAACGTTTTTGGGTATTAATAGGAATCGGAGTAGTTTTACTATTCTCTTTTATCTTATTAAGTAACATAATTAGTGTTGGCGAAAGACTAAGAGGTATTCATGCTTATCTTGAATATGGATTTTACGGTCTTTCAATTATTTTAGTTTATGTATTAGTAATTAATCCTGTGCGTGTAATTACTTTTGCACCAACTTTTAGTATTGATGCTATCCTTGATGATGACAATAAAAGATTTAAAATATATAAAGATGCTGCAAAGATATTAGTTAAAAATGACTATCTGACAGAAGAAGATAAAGCAAACTTAACTAATAATATGAAAAATAAAGATGAACTTAAAAATGCCTTAACTGTGGTGTTTGACACAACAATTAAAGATGAAATAAATAAACTGATCATTAAGAACTCAACGACTGTATTAGTTTCAACGGCACTATCACAAAACGGTAACCTAGATATGTTAAGTGTTGTTGCGATAAATTTAAAGATGATTAAAGAGATTGTTCAATTATCTGGATTTAGACCAACATATCCTAATCTTGCAAAACTAAGTTTGAATGTACTTATAACTAGTTTAATCGCAGAAGGATTAGAAGATATTGAAGTAAGTGAGTTGCTTCCTAATAAAATAAGTGAAACACTAACCGATTTACCTTTCATTAAAACAATCTCATCTTCAATTCTTAGTGGTATAGCTAACGGAATGTTAACTTGCCGTGTGGGTGTTGTTACAAGAAGTTATTTATTTAATGATAATAAACTACTAACGAAAAAACAAATTAGAAGAATGGCCTATATTGAATCTTTAAAAATGATGCCAATCATTGTTAAAGATGGATTAGCAGTATTTCCAAAAGGTATATCTAGTATATTCATTAAACCATTTATGAAACGTGCTAAAAAAGCAGAGAATGAACAAAATTGAAATAGTTTAGAATAAGAGTTTTAATGTTTATTGAGATATTGATTTTGTAGTTTAGAAATAAAAAAGGTCTACAATTTGTAGACCTTATTTTTTTGAGTAAATAATAAGTGGAACCATCATTTCATCTTCAGACATTCCGGCGTGATGAGCAAGATAGCCTTTACCATTACCTAGTGTAAATAACGAATTATCAATAGCTAAAGCCATATAATCACCCAAGAACATGTCAACTAAACTATGTTGTTTTCCTTCTCCAAAGAGTTTTAAATCAAGAATTTCTTGTTTAGTGTAGAGTTTATAATGTTTTGAATAGTTCTTGTTGAATAACGATTTAAACTCTTCAAGTAATCCATCTTTAACAAAGAAATTAATAGCTCTTGGCTCAATTGATGGTAATCTTTTTAATAAATTAAGTAATTCTTTATTTTCAAATAAGGGTAGTTCTTTGATATCTGTTAGTCCATGATCGGCTATACAAATGACAATTGTATCATCACTAATATTTTCAATTAATTCTGTGAAATCAGTATTAAGATTAGTCATCATTTCTTTAGTTTCTTTACTATAGATTCCTGTTTTGTGTTGAATTAGATCTGGTTCTGTCCAGTAAATATAGTTATAACTTTTGTCTGTATTATGAGTAATTAGTAAGACTCTCTCAATCTGTTCTTTAAAACTCTCAGATCCATTTTCAATAAATGCTGGGAATAATTCATTAGTTAAAATATCAGGATTTTGTTTATGAATTTTTTCTCCCATTCTTTCAAATGATAAGTACTTTTGTCTTAAATCAACCGCAGGTATTCTTTCTGTATTATAGAAATCATAATTTTGAAAAATTACAAGATTGATATCTTCTTTTTCAAAATATTGAACCCAACCAAGATGACCATTTACTATTGGTGGATTAGCAGAAAGAACAGTATCAGTCGCAGCAACTGTTGTTGGCGGAAAGACACTGGTAATTTCTTTTTTCATATATTTACTTAGGGAATCTTCTTTATCTAGTAAGTTTTTAATAAGATTAGTTCCCATTCCATCAAGGAGTATATAAATAATATGATTATATCCTTTATTAAGTTCTTTATCTAATAATTTAATAGATGGGTATTCGTTTTTTACTCCATAATATTTTAATATTGAATTTGAGACATTCAATATCGAATTTTTATAGTCTGGGTATATTATTTTCATTTTGTGCCTCCGTTTAGCGTAAATTATACCATAGGATATATTTAAATTACATAGTTAAGCAAAAGTTTAATTGTACTTTCAATTCCTAATACATGAGTTCTTTCCATTCCATGTGAAGCGTGTACTCCTGGACCGCATAATGCACCCTTGAAGTCGTTTCCTCCTCTAATAGCTGCGGAAACGTCACTGCCATAATATGGATAAATATCAATCGCATGATTGATTTTCTTCTCTTTAGCGATTTTCACAAGTCGGTTTGTAAGTTCATAGTCATATGGACCACTTGAATCTTTAGGGCAAATTGAAACATCATACTCAGTACAAGTTAAATCGTCACCAATACAACCCATATCAACAGCAATCATTTCGTCAAGTTCAGGAATGAATGATGCACCATGTCCAACTTCTTCATAAGTAGAAATAATGAACTTTAATGTATATTTTGGAATGATTTTATTTTCTTTAAGATATTTGATTAGTCCGAAAATACTCGCAACATTAATTTTATCATCTAAAAATCTTGATTTTACAAATCCACTTTTAGTAATAATAGTTTTTGGATCAATAATAATAAAATTACCAACTTCAATCCCTAATTTCATAACATCTTCTTTATTTTTAACAATTTCATCAATCCGAACATACATATTTTCAGGATCTCTTTTTTTCGTTTTAGCATCTTTGAAAACATGAACTGCGGGACTTGTTGATAAAAAAGTACCAGTATACGATTTATTGTCTCTTGTGATGATAGTACAGTATTCACCATCTAGTGTTGGCCATATAGGACCACCAATAGTAGTAAACTTAATTTCTCCAGTTGCCGAAATACTTCTAACCATAGCTCCTAAGGTATCGACATGGACACTGAGACCAACAGTATAATCAGTTTTTCCAGGGTAAGTAATAATTGTGTTTCCTTTCTTAGTTCTAGTGTAATCTAAGTCATATAGTTTAGCCTCAGATTCGATTCTTTTTGTTATATCTTTTGTAAATCCACTAGGACTAGGAATAAGCAAAATCTCTTTTGCTAGATTCAAAATATACTCTCTATCTAAATTCATAAAATCACCTCAATATATTATAACAAAAATATCTAATAAAGTGAATATATGATATAATAATTTTGAGGTGATGATTATGAAAATTGTTTTCGGTGGAGCTTTTAACCCGGTTACAAATGCTCACATTAAGGTTTATGAATATCTGAATTCTAAACTAGCTGCTGATGAATTTATCTTTTTACCCGTAAGCAGCAACTATGCTAAAAGTGATTTAGTCAGTAACAATCATCGTATTATGATGCTTTAAATTGCTATTAAGCGACTTAGGAAAGTTAGT
>DAOVWR010000115.1 GCA_030636545.1 Mycoplasmatota bacterium | reverse complement strand
CCTGCGTCATATATTGCTTTCATAAAACTATTACCATAATCAAAGAAGTAAGTTCCTTTTTTAGTTATTTCTTTAATTACCAAATAGTGTCTTATAAGTCCTATATCAACTAATTTCTTAAATTTATCTTTATCTGTTTTAAGAAGTTTTGTACGTTCCTCAAAAGTAATTCCAACTGGACAGTATCCACCGTCATATACAGCGTGACAACTTGTTTGATCACTTAGTAAATCGATATAGATATTATTCTCTACAGAGTATTCTAAGATATCAACAATGTTTCCGTTATAGGCAATTGCTAGAGGCTCTGATTTTTTCATGTACTCCGCAGCCTTATCAAATGCTTCTTTTGGAGTATTCGCAATATAACTAACCCATCCTTGATTATAACGTGTTTCAATTCTTGAATAATCAACTTCGGCGATAATCCCAACTCCACCACTTATCTCAACAGCCTTACCTTGAGCTCCACTCATTCCACCTAGGCCTGAGGTAACAAATAGTTTACCTGCGAGATTTTCATTATCAGGGATGCCTAGTTGGCTTCTACCAGCGTTTAAGAGTGTTGAGTATGTTCCATGTACAATTCCTTGAGGACCGATATACATCCATCCTCCGGCTGTCATTTGTCCATAATTTGCTACTCCAAGTTGTGCCGCTCTATTGTAGTTATCTAAATCATTAAATAGTCCAATCATTAACCCATTAGTAATTACAACTCTTGGAGCATTTTTAGGTGAAGCAAATAATCCCATTGGATGTCCTGACATCATTACTAATGTTTGTGTATCATTCATTTCTTCTAAATACTTTTTAACTAAATGATACTGCATCCAGTTTTGAACTACTCTTCCTGTTTCACCATATGTAACGAGTTCATAAGGATATAATGCTATGTTTAAATCCAAGTTATTATCAATCATAACTTGGAAGGCTTTTCCTTCAATTATGTTTCCTTTATACTCATCAATCGGTTTACCAAATAGTGGTTTACAAGGTCTAAATCTGTATCCATAAATACGGCCCTTCGAAAGTAACTCTTCTAAAAACTCAGGAGCGACAACACTGTGCCATTCTTTTGGGATATAACGAAGAGCGTTTTTAAGGGCTACACTAGTTTCTTCTTTTGTTAGGGTAAATTCTCTTTTTGGAGCTCTTCTGATTCCTTTTTTAAATTCAGGATAATCAGGAAGTTCC
Source organism: Mycoplasmatota bacterium (assembly GCA_030636545.1). Lineage (GTDB taxonomy): Bacteria > Bacillota_I > Bacilli_A > Izemoplasmatales > Izemoplasmataceae > JAFGXW01. The sequence continues at coordinate 1,786 of DAOVWR010000115.1, read as the reverse complement.
TTAAAGATATCTTTTAGAGTAAATAAAACATTAGGATTCATTACTTTTCCTCCTTGAAGATATATTCAAATAACTCATCACTTTCGATTAAATCATTAACTGTATGAATATGATGATACATGATTTCATCAGTATCAATAAAAGGAATATATTCCCTAATTTTATTATAAGCTCTTTTTGTCATTTTACCAAGCAGGGAATTACCTCTTAAATCAATTGCTTGACAAGCAGTAAAAATTTCCATGGCGATAACTTGGTTTGTGTTTTTCAAGATTTCAGCTGCTTTTCTAGAAGCAATTGTTCCCATTGAAACATGGTCTTCTTGGTTTGCACTTGATGGAATACTATCAACACTTGCTGGGTGAGATAATACTTTATTCTCACTAACAAGTGAAGCAGCGCTATACTGAACGATCATAAATCCAGAATTCATACCGCTACCGTTAATTAAAAAGGCAGGTAGTCCGTTTGATAAAGCAGGGTTAACCATTCTTTCTAATCTTCTTTCTGATATACTTGCCATCTCACTTATCGCAATACCTAAATAATCAAAAGGCATGGCAAGTGGTTCACCATGGAAGTTACCAGCACTAATAGCGATACCTTCTTCAGTGAAAATAATTGGATTGTCAGTTACTGCGTTCATTTCAATTTCAATTTTCTCTTTCACATATTCTAACGCATCAAGTGTCGCTCCATGAACTTGAGGAGCACATCTAATTGAATAAGCATCTTGAGTTCTAAGCTCTCCTTGCTTAGTTATATACTTACTTCCTTCTAAATACTCTCTAACATCTTTAGCCACATGAATCTGTCCAACGTGTCCTCTAACTTGGTGAACACGATCATCAAAAGCATCAATGATTCCGTTTAACGATTCCATCGTTAATGATAAAGCTATGTTAGATAATTTAGATAGCTTTAAAGCATTGTATACAACAAACGCTCCAACACTTGTCATTGCCTGAGTTCCGTTTATTAAGCTAAGACCTTCTTTTGCTTTAAGCCCATCTAATGGTAAAATTTCAGCTTTAATAAAAGCATCCATTGTATCCATTCTTTTATCTTTATAATATACTTCTCCTAGTCCAATTATCGGTAAACTCATATGTGAAAGTGGTGCTAAATCTCCACTTGCTCCAAGACTACCTTTTTCAAATACAACGGGACTAACATCTTTATTTAACATCTCTACTAAGATATCTAGTGTTTCAAGTCTTACTCCACTAAATCCTTTAATCAATGCATTGATTCTGAGAAGCATCATTCCTCTAACTATTTCATCAGAAAAGGGAGACCCTACTCCACAAGCGTGACTCATTAAGAGATTCTTTTGAAGTTCACTTACGTTTTCTTTTTTGATTGGTACATCTGAAAGTTTTCCAAAACCTGTATTAATACCATAAACAATTCTTTCACTTTCAACTACCTCGTTAACAAAGCTTCTTGCTTTTAAAACAAGTTTCTTACTTTCTTCACTAATAGTTACTTCTTCTTTAAATCTAGCTACTCTAATAAACTTGTCTAAATCTAAACTATTTCCATCTAAAATTATCATAATAACATCTCCAAACCTTTTAGTTACCATTATTATACTATAATTATATGATAAACCAAAGTGTTTTCTAACTAAAAATGGCCTTGTTTAGCGCTTTAAATCACTACAGCGCTAAAGTGCTCATAAAAAAAGAAGACTCAATTCACTGAGTCTTCTATAATAGTTCAAGATATTTATCATAAATATCTATTAACTTTTCATCCATCTTCACAATATTAAAAGTATCCT
>DAOVWR010000136.1 GCA_030636545.1 Mycoplasmatota bacterium | reverse complement strand
TTCTAGGTGTTCTAAATAAGTTTTTAAAAGAAATTCCTATAAGATCTAATATACTCATTGTAAAACTAGGAATAATAGATTCCTTTGTTACTTTTTTTGTTTTTTTAATAATTTTATCTTCAACAACTTCTCCATCAAATAATCTGATTTTTCTAGTTGCGTAATCTTTAATTTGATCATAGTTATGAGTAACTACAATAACTAATTTATCATGTGAAATCTCTTGAAGTAAAGTCATGATTAATGCACCAGATTCACTATCTAAGTTACCTGTTGGTTCATCGGCAACAATTATCGGACAATCCTTAGCAAGTGCTCTAGCGATAACACATCTTTGTTTTTGTCCACCTGAAAGCTTGCTAGCTTTATGGTGGATATGACTCGTTAATCCTACTTTATCAATTAACTCTAGTGCTCTTTGTTTTCTTAGAAGAGGATCATAGCCTTGAATAACTAAAGCTATCATTACATTTTCTAAGACACTATAAGAATCAATAATATTATAGTTTTGGAAAACAAAACCAATATACTGTCTTCTGAATCCTTCCCACTCTTCGATACTGAAATATGATGTTTCTTCATTATTTACATACATTTCTCCATCTTCGTAAGTATCTAGTCCACTAATAACATTTAATAATGTACTCTTACCACTACCAGATTCCCCAGTAACAGCAACAAACTCACCAAGTTTAAATTCTAAACTTACTTTTCTTAACCCTAAAGCAACTACCTCATTGCTGTGGTAGTACTTCGAGACGTTTGTCAATTTAAGCATCTTCTCACCTCTAGTCTATTATTGTTCCAATCATTTTTTCATATTTTAAGAAATCACTTCTAGCAATTTTAAATTTACTAGAGGCAATACTGTAATCATAAATTTTGTCATTTTTGTCAAACAAAAACAAGATCATCAAGATCAATTCGGGATGATCCTCTATTACCGGACATTGAAAACAGATATTCTCAATATCTAGGTAATCCAAGTCTGAACCTTTCTCTAGCTTCATTAAAACTAAAACACCTTTTTCTTCATATTCATTTCCAAAGAAATAAGGGTTTAATGAAATATGAGCTTTATCAAAATGAAGTTCCTTTAATATTTCTAGTTTTGTCAAACAACCACATCCTATTCTTTTAACTCTATTGTTATTATACCATATACATATGTATATCATTTGTAAAGTTATAATATATCTTTGACTTACAAGTATTTAATACTGAGTTACAGTTCAGTCATCTTAAAGGTGTGTATTTTAGATAATTTTTAATGTGTATTCATCAGTATTTATTTCTACTTCTGCGCCAATTGGCACAGTAAGCCTTGGTGTTACATGACCAATTGGAAGACCATATAATACTGGAATATTCAATGGTTCTAGAAACTCTTTGAATAGTTCATAGTATCCATAGTCTCTTTGAACAACTTCCCGATATGTTATTCCACCAATTACAACTCCTTTTAATTGTGATAAAATACCACTTAATCTTAATTTTTGAAGCATTCTGTCTATTCGATAAATTGCTTCTCCAACATCTTCAAGAAGTAATATCTTATTATTGAAATCAATTTGGTAAGGTGTTCCGATCATAACATCAATTAAACTTAAGTTACCACCAACAAGTATTCCTCTTGTAATTCCCTTTCCGATTGTTTTGATATTATATTCATTTCCTTCATTAATTATATAATTTCTAGATTGTTTAATAACAATATCTAAAAAGGAATCAATTGAAGTTTGATTGAAATTGTCAGTAAAATCAATGCCCATCATAGGACCATGATATGTGATTAAGTCACACTTATCATAGATTGTATTTAATAATAATGTTACATCACTAAATCCAACAAAGATTTTCTTGTTTTCCTTGATCAATTCATAATCAATTTTATCAACAATACGGGGAGTTCCATATCCGCCTTTCAAACACATAATCGCGTCAATCTTCATATCCGCAAACATATAGTTTAAAGCAGTCGCTCGTAGGTTGTCATCACCTGATAGGT